>NZ_JAKZKV010000013.1 GCF_022808675.1 Parabacteroides sp. FAFU027 | reverse complement strand
AACTTGACAGAACTACATATGAGGTTTTGCAGATCTTGAGTATTTCATTGACTGATAAAACTAATCTTAGAGAACTATTCAACAGAACTAAATTTCAAAATGACAAAGATCGTTTTAGGCTTAATGAGCCAAGTTTATTTGAGTTTTAATTACGTCCCAATTTTAATGGGACACTAGTGATAGCAATTGAAACATCAATGTAAATCGTATAACTTATGGAAAAGATAATCCCCATCTCTCTGGTGAAACGCGAGATGAAGAAGAATCATTATACGGCTGCCGACCTTGGACGCCGGTTAAATCTTAGTGCATCGACGATAATGACCATGCTCAATAGCCCCACCATGCAGGTGCAGCGCTTGGTCGATTTGTCGGATTTTCTGCAATATAATTTTTTCCGGGAAATCGCCGAAATGCTGCCATACGCAAATCCCGAGGTTTTGAACCAGGAAAAAGAGGCTCAACTCAAATCCCTGGAAGAGCAAAATCAGACATTGACCGAGCGAAACAAAGAGCTGGAGATGGAGGTGAAAGTGCTGCGGGAAACTATCCGGAATATTACGTTGCGATGAGCGGGGAGTTTCAAAATGTTGATTTCCCTTTGTTTGTCTATTCCAAAACGGCAAAATCAGAGTAATAAAGCTGATATGAGCAAAGAATAATATTTTGTTGAAAAACAAAAGGATAAACCCGGCTAGATGCTTCTGTCCGGGTTTTTTGATATATTGTAAGCCTGCTTAACACCAGCCTTCATTTGTAAATCAATAAAATAGGCCTAAATTTGCGCGTAATGAATTTGATATCGCATATCTTAAACATATTAGAATCGTGAACACATATTTTATTCATCAGGAGGGCCAGTCGTTAGGCCCGTTTTCTATTGGCGAATTGAGGCAGAGAAAAATAACACCGAATACTCCAGTTTGGAGTGAAGGTATGGATAGTTGGGTGTCAGCTAAGGAGGTTGCCGAATTGCAATTTCTCTTTAGAAGTACGCCGCCACCATTGATTAAACCGCAAGTACTACCGAAGCCGGAAGAAAAAGTTATGCCTGAATCTCCTAAAACTAAGGAGAAAAAGAAAAGCAATGGCTGGGTATATGTCTTGTTTGTGATAATCGTATGTATTAGCATAGCGGTTTTTACTTATCAGCAAATTAGAATAGATACACTTGAAAGCGATTTGACAGAACAGACAGATTCATTGAAAGATATCCGTCGTGTATCCGACAGCCGTCAGACAGAGATTGATGAAATGAAACAAGAAGAGCTGATGCGCCAGAAAGAAGAGAAACGAATCTCTCTTACAAAGCAGATCGCCGAATTAAATACGCAATTGGACGCGGAAAAAGCAAAGCTGGATAAGATCAATGAGTTTCAGTTTTTCCGTTCATCAGAAGATAAAGTGCAGCAAGTGACTGCCCAGCAGGATGTTGTCAACTCATTGGAACAGAAAATAGAAGCATTGAAAAAAGAGCAACAGGAGAACGAATAAACCGCGTTGAAAAACCTGTTTAAAACGCTCAGTTATCAACAAAATGCGCAACTTTTCAACATTTACGGCAATTGTTTCATAATAGAGTAGGTCGTGAAACAATTTATTGCTTAGATTTGCCAAAAAATAGATCTGAATCGTATGGGGAAAATCATTGCATTAGCTAATCAGAAAGGCGGGGTCGGTAAAACCACCACCACCATAAATCTGGCTGCTTCATTGGCTACACTCGATAAGAAAGTCCTTGTCGTAGATGCTGACCCTCAGGCCAATGCTTCTTCCGGATTGGGTATCGATATTAAATCGCTTCAATATTCGATCTACGAATGTATGATTGATGGTGTGGATATTCACGAAGCTATCATGCCGACCTGCATTGAGAATCTGAGTATCGTATGCTCTCATATCGATTTGGTTGGAGCCGAGCTGGAACTTTTGAATGTGGAAAATCGCGATCGGGTATTACAGAGTACTCTTCAAAAGATACGAGGTGAATATGATTACATTCTCATAGATTGCTCACCTTCTTTAGGCTTGATTACGGTAAATGCACTGACGGCTGCCGATTCGGTGATTATTCCGGTTCAATCAGAGTATTTTGCGTTGGAAGGGATTAGTAAACTGCTCAACACGATTAAAATCATCAAGTCCAAACTGAATCCATCCCTTGAGATTGAAGGTTTTCTCTTGACGATGTATGACTCACGTCTTCGTCTGGCGAACCAGATTTACGAAGAATTGAAACGTCATTTCCGTGAAATGGTATTTACGACAGTGATTCAGCGGAATATTCGATTGAGTGAGGCGCCAAGTCATGGCCTTCCGGTATTGCTTTATGATGCGGAATCAAAAGGGGCGATCAACCACATTCAGTTGGCTAAAGAGATTATTGAGAAAAATAAATAAGCGGAGAGGTTTCCGATTATTTGATATATAGAAAAATATTAGTCGCTATTTATGGCAGCAATTAAGAAAAATGTTCTCGGACGGGGGTTGGATGCTCTCATTACCATGGATGAAGTGAAAACCGGTGGTTCTTCGTCCATTAATGAGGTGGATCTGAAGAAGATTTTCCCCAATCCGGATCAGCCCCGTCGTGAGTTTGATCAGGAATCACTGAATGAGCTGGCGTCATCAATAAGAGAACTTGGGATTATTCAGCCCATTACACTCCGTGAAGTGGGTAGTGAGAAGTACCAGATTATCGCCGGAGAACGTCGTTACCGGGCTTCCATCTTAGCCGGTCTTTCTTCGATACCGGCCTACATCCGTACTACCGGAGATGAAGAGGTGCTTGAGATGGCGTTGATTGAAAATATCCAGCGTGAAGACCTGAATGCGATAGAGGTTGCCCTGGCTTATCAAAACCTCATCGAGCAATATAATCTTACCCAGGAACGTTTAAGTGAACGTATCGGTAAGAAAAGAACTACTATTGCCAACTTTCTGCGTCTTCTGAAGCTTCCGGCTGATATCCAGATGGGATTAAAGGATAAGAAGATCGACATGGGACACGCCCGCGCATTGATTCCGGTGGACAATCCGACTGTGCAGTTGAAGATTTACGAAGAGATACTGACTCATGAACTTTCGGTAAGAAGGGTAGAGGAGCTGGTAAAAGCATATAATGCCGGGAAAAATATTGACGATATTGCTCCGAAGGAGAAAAAGAAGAATGCTCTGCCCGAAGAATACAATCTTTTGAAGAAGCATTTGACTAAATATTTCAAGACCAGGGTTCAGTTTTCAATAAACGAAAAAGGTAAGGGAAAGATTAGTATTCCATTTAAATCGGAAGAAGATCTGGAACGGATTATCAATATTTTTGACGGATTAAAGTAATTTGACGTTGATAACCAGACGAATATTTGCGATAATTGCACTATATTTGTGCTTTACCTCCGCTTTTGCTCAGCAAGGCGGAGTTTCTGTCATTAATAGCAGGCAGAATGATACATTGTCGGTAAAGGAATTACCGACAGGATACAACAAAGCAGATATTGCCGGAGCTACCCAAAAGCTTCGTTTTGCTCCCGATCCCGGAAAGGCTGTATGGTATTCAGCTTTGTTGCCGGGTCTTGGTCAGATTTATAACCGCAAGTATTGGAAATTGCCGCTGGTGTATGGCGGTTTTGCAGGGTTAACTTATGGGTTGACCTGGAATAGTCAGTATTTGAAGGACTATTCGAATGCTTATCAGGATATAACTGATAACAATCCCAATACAAACCGTTTTAAGGATATTTTACCGCTTTCATATGTGACACGATATGAAAACGGCGAAATATCAAAAGATCAACTGACTACTATCCTTAAGAACCGGAGAGATTATTTCCGGCGCAATCGAGACCTGACCGTAATCAGTATGGTAGGTCTTTATTTTGTTACAATGATCGATGCTTATGTGGATGCTCAACTGTTTCAGTTTGATATCAGTCCCGATCTGAGTTTAAAGTTAAACCCTTCATTGATCAAATCAACTAACCAGAATGACCGTTCGCTGAACCTCGGGCTTCAGTGTTCGATTAAATTTTAGTTTTATGATTAAGACTCGCTTATTTGTTTTTTCTCTTTTCATTATTAGCCTTTCTTCTTTTGCTGCCAAACGAACGCCGGGTGGTATAAAGGAAACAATTCATGATGATGCCATTCAGGTACCAGCTCCTCTGACTTCCAATATTGATTCTCTACTTTCGGATTGGATCGTTACCAATCACCTGTCTTTGGATGAACATTGCATTCAGCAATCCGAGAATCCTCTATTTTCAGACTCAATTTACATTGAACGATTATCAAAAATGCCATCTGTTATAGAAATGCCCTATAACCAGGTGGTTAGAACGTATATTGACCTCTATGCAGGTCGCCTGAGAGAGCGTGTCAGCTACATGATGGGCTTGTCAAAGTTTTATTTCCCGCTTTTTGAACAAGCTCTCGACGCTGAAAATATGCCGCTGGAGCTCAAGTATCTGCCGGTAATTGAATCGGCATTGAATCCAGCCGCTACTTCGCGTGTTGGAGCTGCGGGTTTGTGGCAGTTTATGATTTATACCGGAAAAGATTACGGTTTGCAGATTGATAACCTCATCGACGAACGTCGTGACCCGATTAAATCGACATATGTCGCAGTAAGATATTTAAAGGCGCTTCATCGAATTTATGGAGACTGGAATCTGGCTATTGCAGCTTATAACTGTGGACCCGGAAATGTCAATAAAGCGATCCGTCGTTCCGGTGGAAAGCGTGATTATTGGGAGATTTATTTCAACCTGCCGAAAGAAACGCGTGGATATGTGCCTGCATTCATCGCTGTTAATTATCTGATGAGCTACGCAAAAGAGCATAATATCTGTGCAGCCCAATGTAAACTCCCGGTAAATTCAGATACCGTACAGGTGAATAAAATGGTGCATTTCCAACAGATTGCGGACATGCTCAATATCCCTGTGGAAGAGGTTAAAATTCTGAATCCTCAATACCGGAAAGAGCTTATCCCGGGAAATATTAAACCTCAGACATTGAGATTGCCCATGGCATCAGCTTATGCCTATATTGAGCAAGAGGATACCATTGCCAAATACCGTTCTGAAGAGTTTCTGCTTAACTTCCGTAAAACCGTTGATCCGGGAACAATCAATGACGATGTTGTACAGACAGTAATCAGGCATAAAGTCCGTAAAGGAGAGTCGATTTATAATGTTGCCAGTCGTTACGGGGTTTCGGTTTCTGATATTAAAAGCTGGAATAACCTGAAATCAACAAAACTCAAAAAGAATTCCCTTTTAGCTATCTATAAAGAGAAAAGAGTAACTCCTGTTGCGCCGGTCAAAAACTCAAATGATTCTATCTCAAACCAAACGGCTTCTGTTGTAAAAGAGAAAACAAAAGCAAAGAGTGTTTCCGCTACTACCCAATATTATAAAGTGAAGAAAGGGGAAACATTGCAGGAGATTGCTGCTAAATATGATGTAAGTGTATGTGATTTGAAAAAAATGAATCACTTAAGCAAATCTAAAGTCAGCAAAGGTCAGCTTTTAGCTATCAAAGTGGAAAAGAGAACCAAAGAGACCGAGGAAAAAGCAACATTGGCAGATACAAATCAGTCGGCAAAACGCAAGCAGGTTATCGAGATGGTCGATGTAACCTTGCATCATAAGGTGAAAAAAGGTGAGACCTTGTCTGAAATTGCAGATAAATATAATGTTAATACTTCAGACGTAAAGAAGTGGAATCATCTCAAGAGTACAAAACTGGACAGAGGAGACATGCTTTCTATACGCACGAAAGAAAAACGTGTAAAAACAGTGCTGGTTGAGTCTAAAGATTTGGCCTTGAAAAACAAAACTGTTTCCAAGGCTGTAAATGATTCTATATCGGTGGATGATCGCTCTAATAAATTTGTATCCAAGGATAGTTTAATAAAAGATTTCGAATATTACCGTGTCAGAAAAGGGGATACGCTTTGGGCTATTGCCAGCAAATACCCCGGGACAAGTGTAGAGCAGATTATGCAAGCTAATAAAATGAGCCGCCAGGATGCGATTCAGGTTGGCATGCGCATTAAAATTCCGAAATCGTAATCCGATTATATGAGCGAAGAGATAAAGAATTTGTCAGACGAAGAACTGATAGAGAAGGAGTTTCAGGAATTGATTGAAGATTACCTGAACTCACCTCACAGGAAGAAAATTGAAATAATTACTAAAGCATTCAATTTTGCGAATGCTGCTCACAAGGGCATTCGTCGCCGTTCCGGAGAGCCTTATATTCTTCATCCCATTGCTGTAGCACGGATTGTTGCTAAAGACATGACCTTGGGCTCTACCTCGATTTGTGCTGCATTATTACATGATGTGGTTGAGGATACAGAGTTTACGGTTGAAGATATTTCAAATCTTTTTGGCGAAAAGGTTGCACAGATTGTGGACGGCCTTACCAAGATTTCTGGCGGTATTTTCGGAGAACAAGCCTCTTCCCAGGCTGAAAACTTTAGAAAATTACTATTGACGATGTCGGAAGACATTCGAGTGGTGCTTATTAAAATGGCCGACCGCCTGCATAACATGCGCACACTCGATTCGATGTTACCCAGCAAGCAATTTAAAATTGCAGGGGAGACGCAATACCTCTACGCGCCATTGGCTTATCGTTTAGGTCTTCATGCTATCAAATCAGAACTTGAAGACCTTAGTTTTAAGTATGAGCATCCTGATGCCTACCGTGAACTGAGTGAACGTATTTCAACCGAAGAATCTCTTCGACAAAATATATATGAGGATTTTGCTGCCCCCATTAGACACAAATTGAGTGAAATGGGAGTGAAATTTGACATGATTTGGAGAACCAAGTCTGTCTATTCCGTTTGGCTTAAAATGCAAACCAAAAAAGTTTCTTTTGAAGAAATCTATGACCTTTGCGCTGCCCGTATCATCTTTAAACCAAAGGATGAGAATCTTGAAAAGATAGAATGTTGGAACATTTACTCCCTGATTACCGATATTTACCGATTACATCCTGAGCGTATCCGCGACTGGGTGAGCCGACCTAAAGCAAACGGCTACCAGGCACTTCACGTTACGGTCATGGGCCCGGGAGGACACTGGATTGAGGTTCAAATCCGAAGCGAGCGTATGAATGAGATTGCCGAAAAAGGGATGGCAGCTCACTTCAATTACAAGACTGAAACAACTACCGTTGAAACCAGCAGTGAATTGAATGATTGGTTGAAACGAATCCGTGAAGTGTTGGAAAATCCGGGGCCGAGTGCGATGGATTTTCTGGATTCTATTAAGATGAATCTGTACGCTTCTGAAATTTTTGTATTTACACCAAAAGGAGAAATTAAAACCCTGCCTCAGGGGGCTACTGCACTCGATTTTGCCTTTAACCTACACACCCAACTTGGTTATCATTGTATTGGTGCAAAAGTAAACCATAAACTGGTTCCTCTCAGCCATAAACTTCAGAGTGGAGATCAGGTTGAGATTCTGACATCACGCTCACAACTACCACAACCAGAATGGCTGAATTATGTAACAACATCCCATGCTCGAGTAAATATCAATAAACAGCTTCAGAAAGATGACAGGCTGGCTATCCAACAGGGCGAAACTATTGTAAAAGAATTTATTTCAAGTCATTTAGGGGAAAAGCCTCACGCAATCAATACCCTGATTCAGATACATAATCTGGCATCCAAAGAAGAGCTGTTTAAACAGGTTGGGAAGAAAGAAATTGACCTGGAAGATGGTGATATTGTTGAGCAGGTGAAGGATAAAGAGTCCGGATTCTTTACCCGAAATCTGAGGCAAATATTCGGAGGTGGAAAGTCGAATAAAAGGAATGCCGTTAATTCTGAAAAAGTCCCCATTGACAAGAAAAAATCCTTCTTTCTTGAAGAGGAGGACTTTAACAAAACCTTCAAGTTTGCTGATTGTTGTCATCCCCTGCCTTTTGATGATGCATTGGGATATATCAGCGACAGTGGGATGGTAGAGGTGCATAAACGCTCTTGTCCGGTTGCGATGCGACTCAAAAGTACTTTCGGGAATAAGCTTCTTTCAGTAGAGTGGAGTTCCTTTGCTGAGCACTCTTTCCCGGTTAGTATCGAGGTGAAGGGAGTTGATGCGATTGGCGTATTGAATGATATCACAAAAGTCCTCTCTGAGGAACTGAGCATGAATATCCAAAAGATTCATATCGAAACAAAAGATGGTATATTTGAGGGTCGGATTGAGTTTATGGTTCACAGTGCCATTGATGTGAATAATCTTTGCTCTAAGCTCAATAGATTGACCAATCTGACTACCGTAGCGAGAGTGGATGGAAAATAAAAAAGAAGAGCGGCATTGAAATGAAAAAATTCAATGCCGCTCTTCTTTTATTCTTCATATATCATCTTGATGGTCATTCCTCCGTCAATGGTGAGATTTGTCCCATTTATAAAATCATTTTCAGGGCTTGTCAGGAAGAGGCAGGCTCTTGCTATATCTGTCGGTTTTCCTACCCGGTTACTAGGGTGCTGAGCATGGTCTTCTTTTCTAAGCGCTTCGTAATTTCCTGTTTCTATCCACCCGGGTGAAATCGAATTGACTTGTATTTGGTGTTTAGATAAAGACACAGACAAAGCATGTGTAAGGGCTATTATTCCGCCTTTCGATGCAGAATAGGCCTCCGTGTTCGCTTCACTCATAAAAGCCCGCGTAGAAGCTATATTGACGATTTTTCCGCCCTTCTCTTTCATCAATGGCAGTGCCGCCTGACTGCAAAGGAATACACTACGGAGATTGGTATTGATTACCTTGTCCCAATTCTCCAAGCTCAACTCTTCAAAGGGGGTAAATATCGAAATTCCCGCATTATTAATCAAGATATTCAGTTGCTTGTAACGCTCCTTAATGATCGAAAACAGAGCCTTTACGGAGTCGGCTTCTCCAACGTTTGTATGAATAAATTCAAATGGGAAATCCTTTTTAGCGGGTTGGATATCTGCAATAATGATACTGGCTCCCATATGGGCATATTGTCTGGCTATTTCATTTCCAATGCCTCTTGAGGCTCCGGTTACCAGCACAACTTTGTTTTCAAATTGTTTTGTGTTCATCGGATTAATATTTAGTCAGGATGAATGAAGAACGTTTTACCGGGGTAAATGGTTTGGATAAAAAAAAGAGGCGAACCTTTCGGAACGCCTCTTCTGTATATTCAGACGGTAAATTATTTACCAGCCAATTTGTCTTTCAAAGCAGCAAGCTCTTCGATGTCACCCAAAGTAGTTTTTTCGAGTGTCTGAGTAGGAGCTACATCTTCTTTCTTAGAAGATTTTTTCGCAGCTTTTTTCTCTTTCGCAGCTTCTTTGTTTTCTGCTTTTTGAGCATCTTCGAAGATACGGCTGTGAGAAAGAATGATGCGTTTAGCTTCTTTGTTGAATTCGATTACTTTGAACTCAAGTTTTTCTTCAACTTGTGCCTGAGTACCGTCTTCTTTAACCAAGTGTTTAGGAGTTGCGAAACCTTCAACACCGTAAGGAAGAGCGATTACAGCGCCTTTGTCCAAAGATTCGATGATAGTTCCTTCGTGAACTGAGTCAACAGTGAAGATTGTTTCGAAAACATCCCATGGGTTTTCTTCCAATTGTTTGTGACCCAGGCTCAAACGACGGTTTTCTTTGTCGATTTCCAATACTTGTACTTCGATTTCAGCACCGATTTGAGTGAATTCAGATGGGTGTTTTACTTTTTTAGTCCAAGAAAGGTCAGAGATGTGGATCAAACCGTCAACACCTTCTTCGATTTCTACGAATACACCGAAGTTAGTGAAGTTACGAACTTTAGCAGTGTGTTTAGAACCTACTGCATATTTAGATTCGATAGCTTCCCATGGATCTTGTTTCAACTGTTTGATACCCAAAGACATTTTACGCTCTTCGCGGTCCAAAGTCAGGATAACAGCTTCAACTTCGTCGCCTACGTTCAGGAAGTCCTGAGCGCTACGCAGGTGTTGTGACCAGCTCATTTCTGAAACGTGGATCAAACCTTCTACGCCAGCAGCGATTTCGATGAATGCACCGTAATCAGCCATAACAACAACTTTACCTTTAACTTTGTCGCCAACTTTCAGTTCTGCGCTCAAAGCATCCCATGGGTGAGGAGTCAATTGTTTCAAGCCGAGAGCAATACGTTTTTTCTCATCGTCGAAGTCAAGGATAACAACGTTAAGTTTTTGATCCAATGCAACAACTTCTTCAGGATGTGAAACACGTCCCCAAGAAAGGTCAGTGATGTGGATCAAGCCGTCAACGCCACCCAAGTCGATGAATACACCGTAAGAAGTGATGTTTTTAACGGTTCCCTCAAGTACCTGACCTTTTTCAAGTTTAGAGATGATATCTTTTTTCTGTTGTTCGATTTCTGCTTCGATAAGAGCTTTGTGAGAAACAACAACGTTTTTGAATTCCTGATTGATTTTAACCACTTTGAATTCCATTGTTTTACCAACGAATACATCGTAGTCACGGATAGGTTTAACGTCAATTTGAGAACCTGGCAAGAACGCCTCGATACCAAATACGTCAACGATCATACCACCTTTAGTGCGGCATTTCACGAAACCTTTTATAATTTCGTCTTTTTCCAAAGCTTCGTTAACACGATCCCAAGAGCGGGTAGCACGAGCTTTTTTGTGAGAAAGGATCAATTGTCCTTTTTTGTCTTCCTGGCTTTCGATGTAAACTTCTACAGTGTCACCTACAGCTAATTCAGGATTGTAACGGAATTCATTCATAGAAATGATACCGTCTGATTTGTAACCGATGTTTACAACTACTTCGCGTTTGTTCAATGAAATAACTGTACCTTCGATTACCTCTTTGTCTTTAACTGTGTTTAAAGACTGGTCGTAAGTGTTAACCAATTCGTCGTGGCTTTTTTCGCCAAAAACTTCACCTTTTTCGAACGCATCCCAGTCGAAGTTCTCAACAGGAGCTACATTTTTAAATTGTTCAGACATAAATAATTAATTGATTTTTGGTTTACTAGTGAGTTAGACATTATATTGTAATTCTCAAAAAGTGCTGCAAAGGTAATGCTTTTATTCGGAAAATCAACTACATAGATTTGATATTTTGATTTCATCTGTGGTTAAAAAAACAAGGCGACTACGCTATATTTGCGCAGTCGCCTAATTTTTTTATGAGTTTGAGCTCTATTTCGAAGCAGTCGCTTTAAGCAGTTCGGAAGTCTTTTGTGCATTGTTGATCACTTCCAGGGTCTTCTTGATCTCCTTGTCGTTTTTCAGTGTCTGGGCGATTTCACCCTTCTGGAAATAGTAACGTTTGGCAATCTCGATTTCCAGCATATTGCGGATATCAGTTGAGAATTTATTCAAAGATTTATCCAAATCGTGAGTGAGCTTTGCTTCCAGAGCCTTGAATTCCGGTTCGGCACTTTCGTAATATCCTTCAAATTTAGCTACCTCTTTCAATTCTTTCAATGCTTTATCACTTTGACGATCGTAGGTGAAGTTTTTAGACTTTACAAAGGCCTTAAAATCGTTGAAGTCAGCATCCGTTAGAGCAAATTTGCCTGCGATATCAATTTTATCGTGTTTTCTAACGTATTGCGTTGCGTAGTCAAACAACAGGTAATCGCTTTCGAGGTAGTACACAATGTTCGGTATTTGAACCTCCTCGGTCGTCACATCGGGGGTGATACCGCCACCGTCACGAACCGGGCGTCTGTTTTTTGTATAGAAAACCGTGGTGAGGCTATCCGGGGTTTTACCTACACTGCCATCGGGATTCCGGTTGCTGTAATCAATCGCCTGCACACATCGTCCGCTTGGGGTGTAGTATTTAGCGGTTGTTACCTTTATGCTTCCATTATAGCTGATCGGACGTGTCGTTTGCACCAGACCCTTGCCGAATGTGCGACTGCCAATAATCACGGCACGATCCAGGTCCTGAAGTGCTCCGGATACAATCTCTGATGCGGAGGCCGAACCACGGTTGACCATTACGGCTATAGGAATTTGGGTGTCCAATGGTTCGGCGGGTGTTTTATAGACGCGATCCCATTGTTTTACTTTGCCTTTTGTGGAAACAACCTCCACTCCTTTCGGTACAAAGTAGTTAATCACTTTGATAGCTTCCTCCATGATGCCACCGCCATTGCCGCGCAGGTCAATGATGAGAGAAGTAATTTTTTTATTGTTTTTCAAATCCAGAAATGCGCTTTTAAACTCTTCTCCGGTTTTGTCGGTAAAACTGCTGATGAGAATGTAGCCGGTATTATTTCCGACCACGGTGTAATAGGGGACAGAGCTGACCGTAATTTTAGAACGGGTAACTGTTACTTCTTTCGGTTTATTTTCGTCTCTTTGGTATTTAATTTTGATGATGGTGTTGGGTTGGCCTTTTAACCATTCGCTAACTTCGTTGATGGCTTTACCTTTTACGCTTTTCCCATCAATCTCCAGAACAACATCTCCGGCTTTCAATCCGGCTTTGGCAGCAGGCATATTTTCATAAGGCTCAGAGATGATGATATTGCCATTGCGTGAACCAATGATTGAGCCGATGCCGCCATATTCCCCGGTTGTGATGAATTTAAAGTCCTCCATTTCATCCTCGGGGATGTAGTTGGTGTATGGGTCAAGGCTCCCCAGCATGGCGTTGATGCCTGTGCGGATCACTTTCTCCGGCTTGATAGAATCCACATAAAACAGGTCAAGCTGTTTATAGATACTATAGAAAACGTCCAGATTTTTAGTGTTGTCGAAATTGTGTTTTTCGTCGCAATAACCTGAAACGGCGATATTGGATAGGAGCAGGGTGGCTGCAATAACTGCATTTCTGCCTAATCTAAATCTTTTCATAAAGTAATGGTGTAATGGTTGTTTCTTTATTCAGTCAAAATCGAGGCTAAAATTAGAGAGAGTTTTTTGTTAAAACAATATTTTGCTCCGGGATACTTTGCCGGATTTTCTTTTTTTATATAAAGAAACGGGATAGAACGGTCAGGTATGAAAAAGTGAGCTCTGTTATGGGTGGTGTGGCTTACTTTATCACTTAGGAAAAGTATTTTCCTAAGTTTCGTGTAATTATTCCGAAAAACAAGACATAAATCAAAATTGTAAGCCACGAATTAACTTCGTTGATCTTCGATTCACAAATTGAGTTTGCTCCGAAAAGTTATTTTTGCCACGAATCCACGAATATCACATTTATACTACGCTGAAGATTAACAATCTGAAAACTGAAATTTCGCGAATCTCCGAAAAACTTCGTTTTCGGAGTGGACTCAAATTAATTTAGAGAGGCTAGCTTGCTGAAATCATGAATAAATAAAGACCGAATACCACAAATGCTTTTTCAAAACCGAAAAAGAAAAGATACTTTCTTATTCGTGGATTGCCTTCGTCGAACTACGATTCGTGGCAAAGATACGCACAAAGCGTTATAGATCTAAAAAAGGGAGCCTGCAGAGACTCCCTTGTGTATCTTTAATTTGGGTATTAGTTGTTGCCCAGAGTGATTTGGGAGACGCGGTCTTTGATTGCGTCCCAACGTTCCGCGTCCATTTTTGCACCAATAACTTCGATAACGTTGCCCGAAAGTAATGATCCGATTTGACCGCAAACCTGTAACGGATGATTATGGATTAGTCCGTAAAGGAAACCAGCAGCATAGAGGTCCCCGGCTCCGGTTGTGTCGAGGCATGAAGCTTCGATGGCCTGAGCAGTAGCGATTTCTTCTCCCCGTTTAATTAATGAGCCTTTCGCTCCGACTTTCACAACTGCAATTTCGCAGAGTTCACCGAGTATTTCCAATGCTTCTTCCGGTTCTTTACCGGTAAAGGCATAGGCTTCTTCCTCATTGGCAAAAACGATGTCGGTATATTCCGTCAATAATTCGCGGAAGAAATCAAGATTAGCTTCAACCACATTGTAGCTTGCCATATCAAGAGCGATTTTGCAACCTGCCGCTTTAGCCAGTTTGCATGCTTTGCGGATCAGTTCCGGATTTTGGATCAGATATCCTTCTATATGGAAGTATTGATAGTTTTCGAATATTTCAGGTTTAATATCGTCGACCTCCAGGGTGGCGGCAGCTCCCAGGTAGGTGCCGAAGGTACGTTCACCATCCGGAGTGATCATGGCCATTGCACATCCCGATGCCATGTCGTTTTCGAGCAAATGAGGAATAACATTGTTCTTTTTTAATTCCTCTGCATATAGTTTGCCGTAATGATCGGGGCCTGTTTTACCGATAAAACCAGAATAAATACCCAGCTGAGCTAAGCCGCAAATTGTGTTTGCTGCCGATCCACCGGAGGCATGTTTGCTTTCAAATGACTTTATTTCGTCGATAATTGAAAATAATTTCGCTTCATCGATTAATTGCATACTGCCTTTGGGAAGACCCATAACGTTCAGAGAATCATCTGATTTAAGTTGTGTAAGCACGTCCACAAGGGCATTGCCCATTCCAAGTACTCTCATTTTTTTGTGATTTTATTGTGCAAAGATATTGCATAATTGCGAATAACCTATTACTTTTGCACTGCATTTTCAAAGGAGGTGCATCACTCTTCAGTAGCTCAGTCGGTTAGAGCATCTGACTGTTAATCAGAGGGTCGTAGGTTCAAGTCCTACCTGAAGAGCAAAAGTTTTATTGGTTATACACTCTTCAGTAGCTCAGTCGGTTAGAGCATCTGACTGTTAATCAGAGGGTCGTAGGTTCAAGTCCTACCTGAAGAGCAAAAGTTTTATTGGTTATACACACTCTTCAGTAGCTCAGTCGGTTAGAGCATCTGACTGTTAATCAGAGGGTCGTAGGTTCAAGTCCTACCTGAAGAGCAAAAGTTTTATTGGTTATACACTCTTCAATAGCTCAGTCGGTTAGAGCATCTGACTGTTAATCAGAGGGTCGTAGGTTCAAGTCCTACTTGAAGAGCAAAATAAGGTCATCGAAGTTTCGGTGGCCTTTTTTTGTTTGTGTTCAGTTGTTATTTGTTTTTTGCCGTGGATTGAAATAAAAAAACGTCTGGCTCATCATTGAGCCAGACGTTAATATGATATTCTGTAAATAAATCAGAGTTTAGTGGTTCTGTTTATCAGATAATGGTCGAAAATAACCATGGCGGCCATTGCTTCTACGATGGGTACTGCGCGGGGCAGCACGCAGGAGTCGTGACGACCTTTGGCTTTTAAAGTGATTTCGTTGCCTTCATTATCTACTGTTTCCACATTTCTCAATAGGGTAGCAATGGGTTTGAATGCTACACGGAAGTAGATGTCCTCTCCGTTGGAGATTCCCCCCTGGATACCTCCGGAATGGTTGGTGCGCGTGCGGATGGTGCCGTTGTCATTGTAGAATGCATCGTTCATCTCAGAGCCACGAAGCCCGACTCCGGCAAATCCCATTCCGTATTCGAATCCTTTTACCGCATTTATGCTTAGCATGGCATTCCCCAAAGCTGCATGTAGTTTGTCAAAAACCGGAGCTCCCAGTCCTACGGGCGTACCTTTGATTACACACGAAATTACACCGCCGATCGTGTCGCCTTCTGCTTTCATCTGGTGGATGAGCTCAATCATCTTTTCTGCCACTTCCGCGTCCGGACAGCGAACGGGGGTGTTTTCTATGGTTGAAAGGTCGTAATCTTGGTACGAGCCTGTCAGGGCTACGGACCCCACTTGTGACGTGTAAGCGATAATTTCGATACCTAGTTGTTTGAGAGCCAGCTTGGCAATTGCACCTGCTACAACGCGGGAGATGGTTTCGCGGGCAGATGAGCGGCCACCGCCACGATGGTCCCGATTGCCGTATTTGGAGGCATAAGTGAAGTCAGCGTGAGATGGTCTGTATAGCTCTTTCAGATTATCATAGTCTGAAGAGTGCTGGTTTTCATTATAGATGACGAAACCGATTGGGGTGCCGGTTGTCTTGCCGTCATAGATTCCCGAAAGGAACGAAACTTCGTCATTTTCTTTGCGGGGGGTGGTGATTTTGGATTGGCCGGGTTTGCGGCGGTCTAGCTCGCTTTGGATAAAAGCCATGTCTATTTCTATTCCGGAAGGAACTCCGTCGATTACACCGCCGATGCCTTTACCGTGTGATTCACCAAAAGAGGTTAGTTTGAAAATATTTCCGAATGAATTCATTGGGTCTGATTGTGCTTGTTAGTTTGAGTCAAGTGAATTACAGTAGAATACCTAATGTAAAAACACCCAATATGATCACGCAAAATTACTCAAAAACGATTGTATCGCCAAATTAGCCTTCGAACTCTGCTTTAAGCTGCTCCAGTATTTCGAATACAGCCGGGCAGGTCTGTGCATTACGGATGGTCAATTGATGGATTTGAAAAAACTTCTTCCGGTCGGTATGCGGATATTCGCGACAAGCCTTGGGTCGGTTTTCGTAAATGCTGCAATAATTATCCGGCATCAGAAAAGGGCAGGGCATTGATTTAAAAACATAATCGTTGTCCTCATCTATTCTAAGGTAGGAGGCAACGACTTCATGTGGCTTTAGCCGAAGAGCAGAAGCAATTTTTTCAATATCCCGGTCGGTAATGCGGGGGCCAAGGCAACGGCAACAATTGGCACATTCCAGGCAGTTTGTCTCTTCGAAAACCTCTTCATGAATGTCATGAATCGTGTCATCCAAATCCCGGAGCTGGTTCTTCTTCAGTCCTTTGAAAAAGAGCTTAAACTGCTTTTCCTGTTTTTTAGCTTTTTCCGCCAGTTGGCTCAAATCTGTCATGCTTTGAAATTTGTTGCAAAAATAGTCCATTCAGGGTGAATATTCTTTGTTGTTCGAAATAAACAATATTAATAGCGCTCTTATTTGTTCGGGAATTTGTTATATTTTTGTGGCTCTTATCGTAAATTAGGGTAAATGTAGACACGCATGTCTGTTTTGTCTTTTTGTTGAGTTAACAACTTGAAAATAAGAATTACCCAACTTGCGATTTTGAGTAGTAAACCATAAAAATCAGACCCGAAAAATTAAGAGATTTATGCTTGATTATATTTCCGGAGAAATTGTAGAACTTACGCCCGCAAGTGTGGTTGTTGACTGTAACGGCCTGGGGTATTTTATTAATATATCGCTCAATACTTATCAAAATATGTCGGTAGGCCATCGTATAAAACTTTACGTTTACGAGGCCATTCGTGAAGATGCGCATCTGCTTTATGGCTTCCGGGATAAGCATGAGCGGGAGATTTTTCTTCTGCTGATCTCCGTTTCGGGGGTCGGGACCAATACTGCAAGGGTGATTCTTTCCTCGATGACCGTAGCGGAACTGGAATCAACCATTGCATCCGGTAATTCCAAACTGCTTAAAACAGTGAAAGGTATCGGTGCTAAAACAGCAGAACGTATTATTGTTGACCTGAAAGACAAAATAAAAGCCTCGGGAGACTCGTTAATTATGGGTGCATTGGCTCATTCCGAAACGGAAAATGAAGCAGTTGCTGCATTAATCATGCTAGGCTTTATGCAGGCTGCATCGGCTAAAGTGGTACGCAAGCTGCTCTCTGAATCGCCTCAAATGACGGTGGAACAGGTGATTAAGTCAGCTCTTAAGTTACTGTAATTTGTTCATTCAAAAACTTCTATGTTTTGAAAAATAAAATCCAACCTCTTTTATCTCTTGCTCTGGTTGCACTGGCAGGCGGATTTATCAGTGTATTTGCAAAGACCGGAGGGGAAAAACAAATACCCAATCAGACGGTAAAATCAACAAGCCAGGATTCTACCGCAAAATCGCGCTACCCGGTTGCGCAGCTTGCACCTGCTTCTGCGACTGAGTATCGCCAAAAGAACCCGATTGATCTTCCTAATCCCAAAAATGTTAATACCTCAGTTGAATTTGATACGGATACACGTAATTATATCATTCGGACCAGGATGGGGGATGTGGATATAGCGACTCCGATTTTGCTGACTGAAAAAGAGTATATGAACCAGACTTTTTATCAGTCCCTGCAGTCATATTACAAGTCCAAAAATGCAGAGGCTCTGTCTAAGGGAAAAGACAATCTCGGATTTTTGAATGTGAAAATCGGTCTCGGCCCTGCAGATAAATTATTTGGCCCCGGAGGAATTGATATTCGTACACAGGGATCTGCCGAGATCGGGCTTGGGATTAAGCGTAACGTAATTGACAACCCTTCATTGCCGGAGCGTTCCCGCAAACGTACATACTTTGATTTCGACGAGAAGGTACAGTTGAATGTCAATGCCAAAGTAGGTGATAAAGTGAACTTTAACCTGAACTATGATACGGAGGCAACGTTTGATTTTGACTCTAAGAAAATCAAACTTCAGTATCAGGGAAAAGAGGATGAGATTATTAAAAACATTGAAGCCGGGAATGTTAGTATGCCGGCTACCGGTTCATTGATAAAAGGTTCTCAGGCGCTGTTTGGGGTCAAATCCACATTGCAGTTTGGAAAACTTAAGGCTACAGCTATTCTGGCTCAACAAGAATCCCAGTCAAAAACGGTCAATGCAAAAGGAGGAGTTCAGACGACTTCATTTGAAATTAAAATTGATCAGTATGACGAAAATCGCCACTTCTTTCTTTCTCACTACTTCCGGGATAATTACGATAAGTGGATGAGCAAATTGCCATATATTTCTTCCGGAATGGTTATTAACCGGATGGAGGTATGGGTGACAAATAAAAGAGGTAATTATGATCAGGCCCGTAATATTATAGGTTTTACCGATTTAGGGGAACATAATGCCAAGGATTTGTCTGATAATAAATGGACACCCGGAAGTAAAGAAGTTCCTGATAATGAGTCAAACTCATTATATAAAACAATTACTTCCTGGACAGATCTACGTGAAATCAGCAAAGCAAGCCAGATATTGGAAGGCCAGATTGTGGGAGGAAAGGATTATGAGAAAATCGAGAGTGCACGCAAGCTTGAATCTTCGGAATATACCTACAATAGCCAGTTGGGATATGTTTCCCTGAAATCGGCGCTTCAACCGGATGAAGTATTGTGTGTGGCTTACGAATATACCATGAATGGTACTGTTTATCAGGTGGGGGAATTTTCGTCGGATAATACAACTGCCGGTAAAACATTGTATGCTAAGTTGTTGAAAAACACCTCGTTCTCGCCGGATTCAAAAATGTGGAATTTGATGATGAAAAACGTGTATGCACTCAATGCTTACCAGATTCAGAAAGATAAATTCCGTATGGATATTGTTTACCAAAGCGATTCTACCGGTAACTACGTGAACTATTTGCCTGAAAGTAAGAATGGAAAACAAGTCCTGCTGAAAACCATGAATCTGGACCGTCTTGATTCTAAAAATGAGAATTATCCTGACGGATTCTTTGACTATGTTGAGGGATTTACCGTTAATTCACAAACCGGACGCATTTACTTTCCTGTTGTAGAGCCATTTGGCGCCCACCTTGCGAAACAGTTTACTGACGCTAACAAGGCGAGTAAATATGTTTTCCAAGAACTCTATGATTCAACTAAAACGGTTGCCCAACAACTTGCCGAAAAGAATAAGTTTTTGTTGAAAGGAGAATATAAATCCTCATCAGGTTCGGAAATCAGACTGAATGCAATGAATGTGCCGCGGGGATCGGTAAAAGTAACAGCCGGGGGAGCAGCGTTGACTGAAAATGTCGATTATACGGTAGATTATGCGATGGGTGTGGTGACCATTCTCAATAGTAATATATTGGAATCAGGAACTCCGGTGAGTGTATCGCTTGAGAATCAATCCACATTTAGCATGCAGCGCAAAACGTTGACAGGGTTGAATCTGAATTATGAGTTCAATCCGAATTTCACCGTGGGTGGTACGATTATGCACTTATCTGAAAAGCCATTGACACAAAAAGTCAATATGGGTGAGGAGTCAATCAGCAATACAATATGGGGCTTCAATACTTCGTACCGTAAGCAATTCCAGTGGTTGACAGATCTTGTAAACAAAGTTCCTTTTATCAATGCAAAGGCACCGTCTTATCTTACTGTTAATGCAGAATTTGCGAAGTTAAATCCCGGTCATGCTAAAGAACTGGGAAACCAGGGAACTTCTTATCTGGATGACTTTGAGGCGACACAGACAGGATACAGTTTGCGTGAATATTATCCCTGGACGATTGCTTCAACACCTTCGGAATTTGCTGAGTCAAAATTGTCAAACGACATAAGCTACGGGAAAAACCGGGCTCTTCTGGCCTGGTATCAGATTGATGGGATCTTTACGCGGACCAGCTCATCTTTGATGCCGGCTCACATTAAGGCAGATAAAGAGCAACGTCAGAATAACTTTGTTCGAGAAGTAACTGAACAGGAGATTTTCCCGAATAAATCAAGGGTGTATGGCGAAACATCAATAATACCGGTGCTTAACGTTGCCTATTATCCAAAAGAAAGAGGCCCTTACAACCTGGATGTCAATCCAACAAGTTATTCATCCGGTATCAACCCCGATGGTACTTTAAGGGACCCGGCCAAACGCTGGGGGGGGGTGATGCGTAAACTTGATATTACAGACTTTGAAAGCTCTAATATCGAATATATTGAGTTTTGGATGATGGATCCATTTGTAAATGAATCCGATGCTCAAAAGGGAAGTAATGGAGAATTGGTATTCAATCTCGGGGAGGTTTCTGAAGATATCCTCAAGGATGGGAAAAAGTCTTTTGAAAATGGCTTTACAGGCGATAAAAGCATTGTCGATTCTACAAATTGGGGGTACATCTCAAAAAGACAATCTCTGACTTATGCTTTTGATAACACTACCGGACTTCGGAAGTTACAAGACATCGGATTGGATGGGCTTTCAACAACAGAAGAAAAATCGTTTTCGACCTATGCCAGTTATTTAGCTTCCTTAAAAGGTTACCTGACTGATGCTGCGTACGAGAAGATTAATAATGACCCGGCCGGAGATAATTATCACTATTTCCGAGGTTCTGATTTTGACAAGGATAAAGTAAGCATTCTAAATCGTTACAAACGCTATAACGGTACAGAGGGAAACTCAACAGCATCATCAGATTCTCCCGAGAAATATGATGTGGCAGCAAAGAATGTACCAGATGTTGAGGATATTAATCAGGATAATACTTTGAATGAATATGAACGCTACTTTGAATATCGCGTTCAAATCAACCACAAGGACACAACTATCGGTAACAACTTTATAACAGATAAACGAGTTGCTTTGGTTAATAATAAACCTGTAACCTGGTATCAGTTTAAAATTCCGGTCCATGATTATAATAAAGCAATAAATAATATCAAGGATTTTAAGACCATACGTTTTATGCGTATGTATCTTACCGGTTTCCAGGATTCTGTAATTCTTCGTTTTGCAACTTTAGAATTAATTCGCGGAGAATGGCGTGCTTATACTCAAACCCTGAATAAACAAAATGCGGCATCAAGCAATGGGTCGCTGGTACTTTCGGCAGTCAATATCGAAGAAAATGCAAACCGAAAACCGGTGGCTTATGTATTACCTCCGGGTATTAGCCGTGTGATTGACCCAAGTCAACCTCAGTTGACCCAATTAAATGAACAGGCACTTTCGTTGAAAATTACTGATTTGGGCGCCAGTGATGCGCGTGCTGTTTACAAAGGTTCAGGCATAGATCTTCGCCAGTATAAGCGTCTGCAAATGTACTCTCATGCGGAGAAAATCGCTGAAGATGATAAGACACCTAAATCGGGAGATCTTTCCGTTTTTATTAGATTAGGTTCTGACTATAAAAATAACTATTATGAATATGAGATTCCTCTCACACTGACTGAATGGGGGGAATATCTTGCAAATTCGACAAAAAGTCGTTTAGAAGTTTGGCCGGTTACGAATATGTTTGATTTTCCGCTTTCTGTTTTGACCGATACTAAGACGAAAAGAAACACAGAAAAAAACAGAGCCGGCACAAACGTGACCTTTATTACACCATATACATTGTCCGATCCGGATAACCCTGCAAACAAGATTACGGTTGTGGGAAGCCCTTCTTTGTCAGATGTCAAGACTATTATGATCGGGGTGCGTAATAATTCTACTAATTCAAAATCTGCTGAGATATGGGTGAATGAATTGCGAGTAACCGGATTTAATGAAGATGGCGGATGGGCATTAACCGGTAACGCCAATCTTGCAATATCTGACATTGCCAGCTTGAATGTGAGCGGATTGAAACAGACAGCAGGCTTCGGTTCTATAGAACAGTCTGTATCAGAACGACTGACCGAAGATTATCAACAAATGAACGTAGCCGCAAATGTTGAGTTGGGGCGTTTAGTTCCTGAAAAAGTAAAACTCAAAGCACCGCTTTTTTATTCATATTCAGAACAGGTAACCAGCCCGAAATATAGTGCGACTGATCAGGATTTATTATTGCAAAATGTTCTGAATACCTACAATACACAGGAAAAGAGAGATTCAATCAAAGATCTTTCCCAAACCTTGGTTAAGGTCAGAAGCTTCAGTGTATCAAGCCTGAAATTCGATATTCAGAGTAAAAAACCGATGCCATATGACCCGGCGAACTTTAGTGTAGGATACGCATATAACGAAAGTAATAAGCACAATCCGACTACTGCGTGGGAGATTAGCCGTGACTATCGCGGAATGTTTACCTATAACTATTCTCCAATGTTGAAGGCCTGGGAGCCATTTAATAAGGTGAAGGCAAAATCGCTTAAAGTAGTAAAGGATTTTGGTATTAACTTTTTGCCAAATAACTTCGGATTCAATACGAATATTACACGCAATTACTATGAAATGTTGTCGCGTGATTTGAATAATCCCACAACAGGAAAACTAGAAATATCGGATCCGTTATTATCCTGGAAAAAAGATTTCTTGTGGGATCGCCAATTTAGTCTGCGATGGGATTTTACCAAACAGATCAAATTCAATATTAATGCGGCAACGAATGCCCGTATTGATGAGCCGAATGTTCCTGTGAACCGTCGTCTGTTCCCTGAGCGATACGAGGACTGGAAAGATACAGTCAATATGAACTTGCGGAAGTTAGGTCGTCCTCTGACATATTCTCAAACGGCGAATTTAACATGGACTTTACCTCTAAGTAAAATCGGATTCCTCGACTGGACTACCGCAGATGTGAAATATAATTCATCATATAACTGGGACAGAGGTGCATATATCGATGCAAATACCGAGTATGGAAATACCATCCGTAACCAGATGCAGATAGGTTTTGATAGCCGGTTAAACCTGGAACAGCTGTATAATAAGTTCAAGTTTCTGAAAGATGCGAACAGGAAATTTTCCTCCCTGCAGCAGAGTCAGGGAATGCCGCGAAGAAATGATGTTATGGCAAAGAAGGAATTCAAGCAGACCATTTCCCTACGCAAGGATACGACCCTGACAATTTACCACAACCTGAACAGCCGCAATGTAAAAGTAATTGCCCGAAAAGCGGATAATAGCTTGTATGAGGTGAGTTATAAGGTAATTGACAATAATAAGATCGTCATCAACAGCAGAGGCGCCTTATCATTGCAGTTAACGGTTACTCCGGGCCCGAGAATGGAAGATTCTCCAATCTATGAAATTGGGCAATACATTGCCCGTGGATTAATGTCAGTGAGAAATATATCTATCGGTTATCGTAGGATAAATGCCATGTCATTACCATCATTCCAACCTGAAGTCGGTGCGTTCTTTGGACAAGGAAGGGAGGCGGGCTTAATGGCTCCGGGATTAGATTTTGCTTTTGGTCTGACAGATAAAAGTTATATTGAAAGAGCTAACAATAAAGGCTGGTTGTTAGGTGTAGGTAATGATTCAACCAAATTAGTAACTCCTGCTACTTATAACATCAACGACGAATTGCAGATTCGGGCAAATGTTGAACCTATTCGCGGATTGAAGATAGAGCTAAATGCAACCCGGAATACTAACAACAATAAGCAGATTCAGTTTATGTATGAGGGAATGCCTGAAATATTTACCGGTAGTTTTACAATGACTACCATTGCAATCTCGACTTCCCTGAGATCTGTAAATGCGAAGAGGGGATATCAATCAGATGCATTTGATCAATTTGTAAAGAACGTACAGACCATCACCGGTCGGATTGAAGGTAAGTATCAGGGTGTGATTTATCCAAATAGCGGTTTTAACAAGGATAATATGACCTATCCAACATACTATGATTCAAAATACGGCGGTGTAAATTCAAGTTCTGCTGATGTCTTGATTCCTGCATTTATAGCCGCTTATACCGGAAAAGATGCTAATAACATCGAGCTATCAGCTTTCCCATCATTGAAAAGCCTTTTGCCTAACTGGCGTATTACTTATGACGGGTTGAACCAGTTGCCGTTTATCAAAAGTGCATTGAAGGCGTTGAGTCTGAATCACGCATACCGTTGTACATACAGTGTCGGATCGTATTCTTCGTTTACTAACTGGATTGCCGGAATAGGTGCAGGAGATGACCTTGGATTTATACGTGATGTTCTGACCGGAAATCCGATTCCGTCATCACCATACGACATTAGTTCGGTAGCGATAACGGAAAGTTACAGCCCGCTTATCGGTGTGGATGCGACTTTGAAGAATAACATGTCTATTCATGGTGAATACAAAGACTCACGAAATGTAGCTTT
Source organism: Parabacteroides sp. FAFU027 (assembly GCF_022808675.1). NCBI lineage: Bacteria > Pseudomonadati > Bacteroidota > Bacteroidia > Bacteroidales > Tannerellaceae > Parabacteroides > Parabacteroides sp. FAFU027. The sequence continues at coordinate 101,763 of NZ_JAKZKV010000013.1, read as the reverse complement.
GAATATTTCATCCAACCAGATTGTCGAATCACTTGCTGATGAGTTTGTGGTAGGGCTTGGATATAAAATAGCAGATTTCAAGATCTTTGAATCGAATGAGAAAAGTAAGTCGAACTTCAAGAATGACCTTAATCTACGCGGGGATATTTCCTACCGACTCAATCAGGCATTAATCCGTAAGATTGCTGATAATTTTACCCAACCTACCAGTGGAACAAGTAACATTACGGTAAAACTTTCGGCTGATTATGCAATGAGCAAAGCTCTGACATTACGGGCTTTCCTGGATAAGCAGATAAATAAACCATTGGTTTCATCGTCGTCTTATCCGGTTTCAAATACCAATTTTGGTATCAGCATGAAGTTTACATTGACAAGATAAACAACAATGAAATAATGGTAAAACGGCAGGTTGGAACATTTCAATCTGCCGTTTATATTTTAGGGAGATGGCATGTGATATTTTGCCAAATGGATTACATTTCGAATGAAAATAGTGAAAAATGGCTGCAAAAAAGTCAATTCCAGATTATATAGCGGAAATGCTCTACTTTTGTATTCAAATTGACAAACCAAAGTGCTATGGCCAAAAGAGATGAAAAGGAAATAAAGGAGTTAGGCGTATTGCTGCTTGAAATAGGAGCTTTGCTGATGAGTAACGGAGCGAGTACGGCTAGGATTCGAATAATCGTGAATCGAATTGCTGAAGCATATGGGTATTCGATGGATTTGTTTATCACACACCGGGCTCTTACGATAAATCTCCATGACGAAGAAGATGAAAACCTTTATCACGGACTCAAAAGAACCTCACCGCATGGCGTAAACTTCAGGATTGTTTCCGGTATTAGCCGAATGAGCTGGCGGGTTGTTGAAGATGGCTGGACGCTTCAACAGATACGACAGGAAATTGATCGTTTGGTTGCATTACCTCATTATCCGCGTCTGCTGATATTGGCATTGGTAGCATTGGCCGGAAGTGCTTTTTGTCGTTTGGCCGGTGGAAATGCGATTGAGATGATGATTACTTATCTTGCAACCTTTACCGGACTTTTTATCCGCCAGGAAGCCCATAAACTGAAATTCAACTTATACCTGTGCGTATTTGCCGGAGCTGCAACAGCATCGTTGGTTGCCGGATTTTTTACCCAACTGAATATGGATTTTACAGTGGAACACGCCCTGGCTACCAGTGTTCTTTTCCTTATTCCCGGAGTGCCGTTTATCAATACTTTTACCGACCTGTTTGACGGAAATACACTGAATGGCATTCTGCGCTGGACCCACGGTCTGATTCTGGCATTTATGATTGCGCTTGGCATGTTGTTTTCAATCTACATTTATCACATTTAAGCTATGGAATGGTTTACTATTATAGAAAAAGCTTTCTGGGCGGGAGCTGCAGCAATAGGATTCGGGGTTTTGTTTAATGTGCCGGTTCGCACCCTGTTTTTTGTATTTGTGCTTGGTGTATGTGGCAGCTTTGTGAAATTTACCATGATTGAATCGGGAAGCAATGTGGTTATTGCTGCTTTTGCCGGAGCGACAGTGGTGGGGTTTCTGAGTATCTGGACTTCGTTGAGCAAACATGCTCCTCCGCTTGTTTTTTCAATACCGGCAGTTATCCCGATGGTGCCGGGGATTTTTGCCTATCGGACGATGATCGGTTTAATCAATCTGACTGCAACAGCAGACGCTAACTATATGCAAGTGCTCGCAGAGACGTGCAACAACGGTGCCAAAGCGTCATTTATACTGATGAGTTTGTCTGTGGGGGTAGGTATTCCTCATTTGATTACCCGGAAAGATTCTGCAAAGGAAATGGTCATTGAGACCAAACGTCGTATCGTTGTTAAAGCAAAAAAGAAAAGAAGATAACCTTGAAATAAAGAGACGAATATGCGTATCTATAAAGCTGTTGTAGCCTTTGTTGGCGTTTTAATATTACATAGTACCATGGATGTAAAAGCAGGAACAAATCCAGAAGACATTAGAATAAGCAGACGGGATGCGATTTTGAAAAATATTGTCCCTCCGGCAATTTCTGAATACTCAGCCTCAATTTTATCTTTCGGAGCAAAGGGGGATTCACTGACAGACTGCAAGCCTGCTTTTGATAAAGCGATGAAAGCAGCTCAGAAGCGAAACGGCATGAGATTGGTCGTTCCCGCAGGAACCTATTTCCTTAACGGCCCGATTCATCTGGTGAGTAACGTGTGTATTGAGTTGCAAAAGGGGGCACGTTTGAAGTTCACCTCTGAGGCTGCCCGGTATTTGCCGGTGGTGCTTACCAGTTGGGAAGGTACTTTGCTTTATAACTACAGTCCTTTTATTTATGGTTATAAACTTGAAAATATCTCGATAATCGGCGAAGGAACCATTGATGGAAATGCTGCTGAAACTTTCAATACATGGAAAAGCAAACAGGACGAAGCTCAAATGCTCAGCCGTGATATGAATCACAATGGAACACCATTGAAGGAGCGTATTTTTGGCAGGAATCACTACCTTAGACCTCAGTTGATACAGCTATTTGAATGCAGGAATATTCTGATTGAAGGAGTGAAAATAACCAATTCGCCTTTTTGGTGCGTGCATTTGCTGAAATCGGAGAATATCACCGTTCGCGGGGTTCGTTACGATGCCAAAAACATCAACAATGATGGAATTGACCCGGAGTATTCCCGCAATATTCTTATCGAAAATGTTGAGTTTGATAACGGAGATGACAATATTGCAATAAAGTCTGGCCGGGACCACGAAGGCCGTTCTACAGCTATGCCTTCGGAAAATATTATCATCCGTAATTGTAAGTTTAAGGGATTGCATGGAGTGGTAATCGGTAGTGAAATGTCAGCCGGTGTGCGCAATGTATTTGTGGAAGATTGCACCTACGGCGGTTATTGCAAACGGGGCATTTACCTGAAATCAAATCCTGACCGAGGTGGTTTTATCACCGATATATTTATGAATAATGTCACCTTTGATAAGGTTGAAGATTGCTTCTTTATAACCTCTTATTATCATGGGGAGGGAAAAGGATATGCAACGGACATTCATAATGTCTTCGTCAATGGAATGAAGTGTCGGGAGGCTACCAATGCCGGGTTGGTCATTCAGGGGTATCCGGAGAAAAAGGTGACAGATATCTATTTCAAGAATGTCAATATAGAGAAAGCGCCCATTGGAGTCAGTTTTACAAATACGGACAATGTCGTAATGAGCGATGTAAATATTGGAGGAGTCGTCAATATTCCTTGTTCGGCCAAATAAAGAAGAACCAAACAGCAATGAGCCTGTTTGGTTTTTCTTTTTCAAATACTTCCATCAAATGCTTTTCGCAGGTTATTGATGTCGAGCTTCTTCATTTCAAACATCGCACTCATTACCCGGTCGGTCTTTTCGGAGTCAGGGTGGCTCATCAGCGTTGCCATTTCAGATGGGACAATTTGCCAGGATAATCCATATTTATCCTTGAGCCAACCGCATTGCTGAGCTTCGGGGTCACCACCTTCGGAGAGTTTTTCCCAGTAATAATCAATCTCTTCTGCCGTATCGCAATTGACGATAAATGAAACAGCTTCGTTAAACTTGAATATAGGTCCGCCGTTGAGCGCTGAAAAGGATTGCCCCATAATGGAAAACTCCACCATCATGACCGAACCGGCAGGTTTGTGATGATATTCAAAACCGAGCTCGCCATAACGGGAGATTTCACCCATCTGGGAATCGGGGAAGATAGAAGTATAGAATTTCGCAGCCTCTTCTGCCTGGTCATCAAACCATAGATTGGTAGTGATTCTGGACTTTATCATATCGGGTGTTTTAAAAGTGATTACTCTAAAAACATTGTCCGTCATCCATTAGTTTAACGAGAGCTCTTTGTGCAATAAAAAAAGCCTGACAGAAAAATTCCATCAGGCTATATCGTCTATGCTAATCAGGCAAACAATCAGAACTTTTTGAATCCCATGATTTCGCGAACTTCTGCTACCGTTTTGCTGGCACTCTCGCGGGCTTTTTCTGCACCCATTTTTACCACCTTACGCAGGTATTCTTCATCCTTCTGTATTTCAAGGATGCGTTCGCGGATAGGTGCGGTTACAGCCACGATATCTTCAGCCAGTTGTTTTTTCAGGTCTCCGTAACGAATTTCGCAGTTGTTGTATTTTTCTTCGAAGAAAGCTACAGTGTCGGGGCTTGAAACCACTTTGAGGATGGTAAAGAGGTTTTCCACCGGCTCTGCTTTCACGCTATTGGGTTCGGTTGGACCCTGGTCGGTCACCGCTTTCATCACCTTTTTGCGGATAGCAGTCGGTTCATCGAAGAGATAAACGCCGTTGCCTTCCGATTTACCCATTTTACCACTACCGTCAAGTCCCGGAATTTTGATTAGCTCCGAGCCGAAGTTGTAAGCTGAGGGTTCCGGGAAATATTCCACATTATACATCGTATTGAAGCGACGGGCAAATTTGCGCGTCATTTCAAGGTGCTGTTCCTGGTCTTTACCTACGGGCACTTTGTTTGCTTTGTGAAGCAGGATGTCGGCAGCCATCAGGGTAGGATAGGTCAGCAATCCTGCATTTACGTTTTCGGGTTGCTTGCGCACTTTTTCTTTAAAAGAAGAGGTTCTTTCGAGCTCACCGATATAAACGTGCATGTTCAGTAGCAGATAAAGTTCGGTCACTTCAGGTACATCGCTCTGAACGAAGATGGTAGAGACTTCCGGGTCAAGTCCGGCAGCAAGATATTCTGATAAAACCTGACGCACATTGCTGTGTAGGTGCGCAGGGTCAGGGTGAGTAGTCAATGAGTGATAATCAGCGATAAAGAAGTAGCAATTGTTTTCGTGCTGCATCTTGATAAAGTTGCGCAACGCTCCGAAATAATTGCCCAGGTGGAGGTTTCCGGTCGAACGGATACCGCTTACTACTGTTTCCATGCGTTATATTGTTCTGTGTTTTTTATTTTGGATGCAAAAGTAGTAATTAATATCGAGAAACATAAGGGAATAAGCCCATGAGGGGGAGAGGTAGTGTGAAAAACCGCTGTACTCTCATCCCTGTATTTCCTTTTTATTGCACGATGTAAAGGTTAAATGCAAAAAAGGTTGTATTTTTGCACGGATTATATTCAAATGTGCAATAGTAATAGAGTTATGCCGATATCCCGTACCCGAGATTTGCTGGTAGATGTGGCCAGACAGTTGTTTGCCCGCATTGGAGTTGAAAATACTACCATGAACGACATAGCCGTGGCCTCCCAAAAAGGACGTCGCACTCTTTACACCTATTTTAAAAGCAAAAATGAGGTGTACATGGCCGTTGTCGAGACCGAATTGCAACAGTTGATTCAGTCGCTTGAAGAGGTTGCCAACCGCAACATCCGTCCAGATCAGAAGCTGACCGCTTTTATCTTCACACGGCTCGAAGCGGTAAAAGAGACCGTTTTCCGCAACGGAACCCTTCGCGCAGATTTCTTCCGGGACATCTGGCGCGTAGAGAAAGTGCGGAAACAGTTTGATATCAAGGAAATAGAGCTGTTGCGTAAGATTCTGACAGATGGAGTAAACGAAGGCGTTTTCGAAATTCCTGATGTTGAGTCGATGGTAATGGTGCTCCACTATTCTTTAAAAGGATTGGATGTGCCTTACATCCGGGGTGTCTTTAACGAAGGAGGCATCGAACGTTCGCAACTGAAAGAAGATATAATCAAGCTACTATTTAAAGGATTACTTAAATAAACCTACACAAAAACTATGTTTATAAATGCGACCGGGGCGTATGTCCCAGCCGAAAGAGTCCATAATGACTATTTTCTCAATGTAAACGGCCTTACCGACGAATGGATTCTCCAGCGTACAGGTATTTCTACCCGTTCCAAAGCTGCTGCTGATGAAAATACCAACACAATGGGTATTGCAGCAGTTAAAAATGCTCTCCCTAATCTTCCTTATAATGTTGAAGAAGTCGATTTAATTATCGGCGCATCTTATTCTCCTTACGATACAGTTGCCACTTTGGCGCACGTAGCGCAGAAGGAGTTCGGTATTGCCAATGCAAAAGGCTTTTATCTTTCATCGGCCTGCTCTTCATTTGTAAATGCGGTTGAAGTTGCGGAGTGTTTCTTTGCGGCAGGCAAGGCTACCAAGGCCCTCATCATCGCGTCGGAACACAATACTGCTTATTCTAACGAAGCAGACCCGCAATCGGGACACCTTTGGGGTGATGCAGCTGTTGCCGTATTTGTTTCAAAGGATAAAATGAAAGACGGTGAAGCTGAAATCATCGATGTTTTCTCCCGCAGTCTGGGTACTGTAGGCAAAAGCACTGAAGGCGTATATCTTCGTCCCCGCACCGAAGGACTGGTTATGCCTGACGGACGTGACGTCTTCATCAATGCAACCAAGTACATGTGCGAAGCACTAAATACTATGACTGCTAATCACGGAAAAACCACCGATGATTTGACCTATATCATTACCCATCAGGCTAACAAACGCATCGTAGCGAATGTGGCCAACCATTTGAATGTATCGTTGGATAAATTCATCAATAATATTCATGAATTGGGGAATACCGGTTCGCCGAGCGCAATGATTGTCGTTTCCCAGAATTGGGATAAATTCAAGCAAGGAGACCTGCTTGGTTTGACCGTATTCGGAGGGGGATATTCCAGCGGCGGTTTGCTTATTCAATTCTGATTCATTTACTTTGCACGAAATTTCGTTCAAAAAACTATACATTTCTAATCCTAAAAATTTTTCACAATGAAATTGTTAGAAGGAAAAGTAGCCATTGTAACCGGTGCTGCACGCGGTATTGGTAAAGCAATCGCTCTTAAATTTGCTCAGGAAGGCTGTAATGTAGCTTTCACCGATTTGGCTATCGACGAAAACGCTAAAGCTACTGAAGCTGAATTAATCGCTTTGGGTGTTAAAGCTAAAGGTTTTGCTTCAAACGCTGCAAACTTCGAAGATACTCACAATGTGGTTGCTGAAATCCAGAAAGAATTCGGTCGTATCGACATTTTGGTAAACAATGCAGGTATCACCCGTGACGGTCTGATGATGCGTATGACTGAGCAGCAATGGGATATGGTAATCAACGTGAACCTGAAGTCTGCATTCAACTTCATCCACGCTTGTACTCCTATCATGATGAAACAAAAAACAGGTAGCATCATCAACATGAGCTCTGTAGTAGGTGTTCACGGTAACGCTGGTCAGGCTAACTACTCAGCTTCTAAAGCGGGTATGATTGGTTTGGCTCAGTCAACTGCTAAAGAATTGGGTTCTCGCGGTGTACGTGCCAACGCTATCGCTCCTGGCTTCATCATCACTGATATGACTCACCAGTTGTCAGAAGAAGTCCGCAAACAGTGGGAAGCCAGCATTCCTGTACGTCGTGGCGGTACCCCTGAAGATGTGGCAAACGTTTGTTTGTTCCTTGCTTCAGATATGTCATCTTACGTTACCGGCCAGACTATCCACTGTTGCGGCGGTATGTACATGTAATCTGTGTTTTACTAAAGCATTACATAAAAAAGTCGGATCCTATGCAGGGTTCGGCTTTTCTTTCAAATAACCCAATCAACCCATAAAGAAACAGCTCATGCAAGTTGTTTATGAAGACAACCACGTCATTGTGGTCAATAAAACCTGTTCCGAGATTGTCCAGGGTGACAAGACCGGAGATAAGCCACTCTCTGAAATCGTAAAAGAGTGGTTGAAGGAAAAATACAACAAACCCGGCAACGTTTTTTGCGGGGTGACGCACCGTCTGGACCGTCCGACAAGCGGACTGGTGCTTTTTGCCAAGACCAGCAAGGCATTGACCCGCCTCAATGAGATGTTTAAGACTCACGAGGTGAAGAAAACTTACTGGGCGATTGTAAAGAATTGTCCCAAAGAAACCGAAGCTGTTATCACGCACTACCTTGTGCGCAACGAGAAACAAAACAAATCCGTCGCTTACGATACGGAGAAAAAAGATTCGAAAAAAGCCATCCTACACTATAAGGTGATTGCCCGTTCGGATAACTACTTCCTGCTGGAAATAGACCTGAAGACCGGCCGCCACCACCAAATCCGTTGCCAGCTGGCCAAGTTGGGTTGTCCGATTAAAGGCGACTTGAAATACGGAGCAGAGCGTTCCAATCCAGATGGAGGTATCAGTCTGCATGCACGCCGGTTGAGTTTCATTCATCCGGTTTCAAAGGAATTGGTCGATGTTACAGCTCCTGTGCCGGAAGACCGGCTTTGGCAGTCGATGGAGAAGTTGGTAGGAGAGTCGTGAGTTTTATATCACAGAAACGTAACACAGAGAGCCACAGAGTTATTTACAGCTCTGTGGCTCTCTGTGTAAAAACCCTTTTTATTCTGATGCTAAATAATGATTTTTCCTGCTTGCTTAAATATGCCAATGCCACGAACATAATGGTCGAGAATGGCATTATTTAAATCACACCTTAATACCAAAGTTATGAATCAACCTTTGTCAGAAGCATTGAATAAATTGATGTCTTTATATCAATCACGTAAGCATCCGCTTGATTACCATAATCTCTATCAACTGGTGGTGATGGTCGTGTTATCCGCTCAGGATTCGGATAAACACATCAATCAGTTGGCGCCATCTTTTTTTGAAACATACCCTACGTTTGAAACTCTTTCCCTTGCCCAACCGGAAGATTTGCACAGTTACTTGAATTCGGTTCGTAATTTCGGGAACAAGTGTATTTGGCTGACTAAGATTGCGGCGATAGAAAAAGCTTTGGAGAATCTGCCATTAGACCTCCCGTCACTTGTTCAGTTACCCGGAATAGGCCGGAAGTCGGCAAATGTGATTCTTCGAGAAGCCGGGCGTCCAGCCGAAGGAATAATTGTCGATTTACATGTATTGCGTGTTGCGCCGAGAATCGGTATTGCTGAAGGTAGTCAACCTGAAAAGGTAGAGCAGCAATTAATGCGCCTCATTTCAAAGGAACGGTGGGGAGAGATTGGTATGGCAATCTCCTTTTTGGGGCGTGAAGTCTGCCGTCCAACCAATCCCAAATGTGAAGTTTGTGTGATGAATGCCGTCTGTTGTTTTTATAACGGAACCCATCCGGACAACAGAATTTTTTCGGACCCTTCTTTGTTTGATTAGCATCGAAGTTGTTTTATTTATTGTAAAACCAGAGAGCCACAGAGAAATAATAAATCTCTGTGGCTCTCTGTGTAATAACTCTGTTGTCCTCTGTGATACAAACAACCTATTTCTCCGCCCTGTAATAGAGCGTGGAGCAATTCTCCGGTCGGAAGATTTTACAGGCCGTTTCTTTCAGCTTATCGGGCGTGATGGCCTGGTATTTCAGCACCTCAGTATTGATATTTTCCGCCTGGGAAAAGAGTTCATAATAAGCCAGGTTGGTCGCTTTGTTGAGGTAGTGGATGTTGGAGAAGAGATCCTGCGACTCAAACTTGTTGATTACCTTCTGCACTTCGTATTCGCCGATCAATTCAGTTTTTAGCACCTCCAGTTCTTCCACCAATGCTTTTTCAGCCACTTCTAGCGAGATTCCCGGAGCCGGTTTTCCCGTTACAAAGAACAGTCCTTCTTCGATATCGCCCGTGATATGGGCATTTACCTCGGTAAAGAGTTTTTTCTCCATCACCAACCGCTGGAACAGGCGTGCGGAACGTCCACTGGCCAGGATATCCGACAGCAGGTCGCAGGCGTGATAGTCGGGCGATGTGCGGGCGGGCATGTGATAGGCTTTGGTGATCGAGTCGAGCGGAACGTTACGCGTCACTTCAAGGAAGCGAGGCTCGATTTGTGTCGGCTCTTTAGGTAAGTTGCGTACCGGTACGTTACGCCGTTCAATCGGACCGAACCATTTTTTGGTCAATGCCTTTGCCTCTTCCCAATCAATGTTTCCCGTCACAGAAAGAATAGCGTTGTTGGGAGCATAATAGGAGAAGAAGAACTCTTTTACATCCTCGAGGGTCGCCTTTTCGATATGCGAAACCTCCTTGCCGATGGTTGACCAACGGTAAGGGTGAGCCTGATAAGCCAGCGGGCGAATCAACAGTGAAATATCGCCGTAAGGCTGGTTGAGATTGCGTTGTTTGAACTCTTCAATGACCACACTTTTCTGCACATCGAGGCTTTTCTGTGAAAAGTCGAGGCTCAGCATCCGGTCTGACTCCAACCAAAAGGCCAATTCCACGTTCTGCTTCGGCACCACATCGTAATAGTTGGTGCAGTCGTTGCTCGTCCAGGCGTTGTTCTCGCCACCTGCATCCTGCAACGGGCTATCGAAGTCGGGGATATTGACGCTACCACCAAACATCAGGTGTTCGAACAGGTGCGCGAAACCGGTCTTTTCCGGATTCTCGTCTTTCGAACCTACGTTGTAGATCAGGTTCAGAGCCACCATTTGCGTGCTGTCGTCTTTGGAGTGCAGCAGTCGCAGTCCGTTATCGAGCGTATGTCTGTTGATTTCTATCATAATAGAGGGCGACCCATAAATCCCCAGTACCGATAGCTATCGGGAGGGGACTTTGGATGGGTAAGGTTATAGATTTTACACCGTAAGTGCTTGTTGTTTGTCGGTCTTAACTCCCTCCCTTTCGGGGAGGGTAGGGGGGGCTTTTTACTGGATCACCGTAATCTTCATCTTCACGTCTTCCTCCGGACGGTCACCTGAACCGGTTTTCACGTTTTGGATTTTCTCCACGATGTCGAGTCCTTCGACCACTTCACCGAAAACAGTATAGTCGTTATCCAGAAAAGGAGTACCACCGACGGTAGTGTAAGCCGTACGTTGCTCTTCGGTGAATTTGAACGGATAGGCTTTGGCCTCAGCGCCTGACTTGGCGATCAGTTCGTCCTGAAGTTTCATCAATCCTTCCTGGTCGCGGTTTTTGCGGAAAGACATAATTTTATTTTTATGTTCAGCAGCCATACGATCGAAGATTTTCTTTTGCAAACCCTGGTTCAGCTGAGTTTCGAGGCCGTTAAGTTGTCCGTCGCTCATCACATTTCCCCAAACGATATAGAATTGCGAACCGCTCGAACGTTTCTCCGGATTCACGGAGTCAGCCTGACGGGCAGCAGATAAAGCGCCGCGTTTGTGGAAATATTTCGGGTAAACAAATTCAGCCGGAATAGTATAGCTTGGTCCACCGGTTCCCAATGATTTGCCGGCAGGTGCATTTTTAGAATTCGGGTCACCGCCCTGGATCATAAAATCTTTGATGACGCGGTGGAAAAGAGTTTCGTTGAAATAACCCTCTTTGGCCAGCTTGATAAAGTTGTTGCGGTGTTGGGGAGTTTCGTTGTAAAGGTGTACTTTGATATTTCCCAAAGTGGTTTCGATAAGCACTAAAGTGCTGTCTTTCTGAGCATCCATGTTTTGAATCGTTGTTGTGAAAAGGATAAGTATTAAATAGAATATTTTCTTCATAAATCTCTCGGAATTGGTAGTGCAAACTTACTACTTTTTAAGGAGTAAGGCAAATGGCGATTAGCATTGGTCCAACTTAATAAAGGCGTTTAAACGGTGATTAATCATCATTTAAACGCCCTCTGATTACTTTTCAACCGGCTTACCCTGACCGGTCCAGTCATTAAATCCGCGGTCCAGCTCAATAACTGCAAAGCCCTTTTCGGAAAGCTTTTGAGCTGCAATTTTGCTCCGGTGTCCGCTGCGGCAATAGACTGCTACCGGACTCTTCTTCTTCAATTTAAGAATCTGATTGTCAAAATCCGGATTCTTGACATCAATGTTTAACGCGCCTTTGATATGTCCGCTTTTGAATTCTTCAGGCGTACGGACATCGACCAGCTGTACCTTCTTTTGCTTGATAGCCTTTTCAAAGTCATTTACCGAAAGCGATTGAATTTTTCCATTCTGAGCCATTGCTGTTCCTAATCCGATAAACAGCATGAGCATACTAATCCATTTCTTCATTGCATTCTGATTTTAGTTGAATAATTGATATTCTATTAAAATAAATTGTATGCTATAACAAAGCAAGTTAGCGGATTGTTTTTAATGTGTCATGGGATAAATTCTTTTTCAGAAAACCTTTGTGCTAAACCAAACTGAAGTTGTATATGAAAGCAAAAGTAATACTGTTCTGCATTCTGGGTATAATTTCGTTTCTGACTGTAAATGCCCAAGGCCCCTCTGTAGATGCTTTACCTCCCTCACGTAAAGCGGATACCCTGACTATCGACTCACTTTTTACCGCCATTTTCCCGATAAACCTGTATGATGCGAGAAAAAGTCATATTTTGAGTCTTTTTAAAACCCCGTTTCATGAGAATATCACTGAACTCACAGATATACGGGTGCATACTTTTACACAAGGAAATAATGTTCTGAGGCTAAATTACATGCTGAATGACCAGGGATATGTACTTGATTCCTTAAGCCTTCATGATGATGTGGTGCGACTGGGGATGGGTTTCCGGATTGGTATGACCAGAGATATCTTTAATAAAATAGTTAGGGTAAATACGACTCAGGATGTTGTGGTTGTATTCAATGATTATCAAACCATGCGCTGTCTGTTTTTCTTCAAGGAGAATAAGTTGATACATATAATAATCTCTCCTGAACAATATGGTCGTTCAGTTTGGTGGTCGGAAATTTTGACAGATATTCATGGGGTGAATCAGGGTTTGTAGATATATTTATGTCAAAATGGCTGAAATGTATCCTTTTTTTGCCTTGGTATCTTATTTGTGGCTAGATAAGTGAAGGTGTGGTAATCAGGCGGTAGGCAGGATTGGAAAGGCCGCCATTCAAACCTCTTAAAGCAAGATAAAGAAAGGAGAACAAGATATGAATCTGAACAATTTCACGATTAAATCGCAGGATGCGATACAAAAAGCGGTTCAACTGGCTGCTGGTAAAAATCAGCAGGCGATTGAACCTGCTCACATTTTGAAAGGAATCATGACCGAAGGCGAAAGTGTGGTCAACTTCCTCTTCCAAAAGCTGGGCGTGAATATTGCCAATATACAGACAATTATTGACCGCCAGCTGGATTCTTATCCTAAAGTCTCGGGCGGAGAGCCCTATCTCAGCCGCGAGTCGAACGCCGTTTTGCAAAAAGCGATTGACCTATCCGGCCAAATGGGTGACCAATTCGTGTCGCTCGAGCATATCATTTTGGCGCTACTGATCGAGAAGAGTACTGTTGCCTCCATCCTGAAAGATGCCGGGGTAACGGAGAAAGAGCTTCGTGCCGCCATTGCTGACCTGCGTAAGGGAGAGAAAGTCAACTCTCAATCGGCTGAAGATACTTATAATTCCCTGAGCAAATATGCTATTAATCTGAATGAACGGGCACGTAGCGGTAAGCTCGATCCCGTGATTGGTCGCGATGAAGAGATTCGTCGTGTGCTGCAAATCCTGTCGCGCCGTACCAAAAACAATCCGATCTTAATCGGTGAGCCGGGTACAGGTAAGACAGCTATTGCCGAAGGGCTGGCACACCGTATTGTGCGGGGTGATGTCCCTGAAAACCTGAAGTCGAAGCAGATTTTCTCCCTAGATATGGGAGCGTTGATTGCCGGCGCTAAATACAAAGGTGAATTTGAAGAGCGCTTGAAATCGGTGGTTAACGAGGTGGTCAAAGCCGAAGGTGAGATTATTCTCTTTATTGATGAGATTCATACGTTGGTAGGTGCCGGAAAAAGCGAAGGAGCGATGGATGCCGCCAACATCCTGAAACCGGCACTGGCCCGTGGCGAACTGCGTGCCATTGGTGCAACTACACTGGATGAATACCAGAAATATTTTGAAAAAGATAAGGCGCTCGAGCGTCGTTTCCAGACCGTGATGGTGGAAGAGCCGGACGAACTGAGTTCCATCTCCATTCTGCGCGGACTGAAGGAGCGTTACGAGAATCACCATAAGGTGCGGATCAAAGACGAGGCGATTATCGCTGCCGTACAGCTTTCGCACCGCTATATTACTGACCGTTTCCTGCCGGATAAGGCGATCGACCTGATGGATGAAGCTGCAGCCAAGCTGCGTCTGGAGGTGGATTCCGTGCCGGAAGATCTGGACGAAATCACCCGCCGTATCAAGCAGCTGGAAATCGAACGGGAAGCGATCAAGCGAGAGAATGATCGGGAAAAACTGGACATTCTCAATAAAGAGATTGCCAACCTAAAAGAGGAAGAGAAGACTCTTAAGGCAAAATGGGAATCAGAACGTTCGCTAATCAACAGCATTCAGCAATCGAAAATCGAGATCGAAGATCTGAAGTTCCAGGCTGATCAGGCAGAACGCAACGGTGATTACGGTAAAGTTGCCGAAATCCGTTACGGTCGCCTCAAAGAGAAAGAGTCGGAGATTGTCAGAGCGCAGGACGAACTGCATCAGATGCAGGGCGCTGCTGCGATGGTGAAGGAAGAGGTGAGTGCCGATGATATTGCAGATATTGTTTCCCGCTGGACCGGAATTCCTGTGCATAAAATGCTGCAAAGCGAGCGCGAAAAACTGCTTCACCTCGAGGAGGAGCTGCACAAACGTGTAGTAGGGCAGGAGGAAGCCATCACCGCGGTGGCCGATGCTGTTCGACGCAGCCGTGCCGGGCTGCAGGATCCGCGCAGGCCTATCGGTTCGTTTATTTTCATGGGAACTACAGGGGTTGGTAAGACCGAACTGGCGAAGGCGCTGGCGGAATACCTTTTTGATGATGAGAATATGATGACCCGCATTGACATGAGCGAGTATCAGGAGAAATTCAGCGTGACGCGTCTGATCGGTTCACCTCCGGGATATGTAGGATATGATGAAGGCGGCCAGCTGACCGAAGCGATTCGTCGCAAACCTTATTCTGTCGTCTTGTTTGATGAGATCGAAAAGGCACATCCGGATGTCTTCAATACTTTGCTTCAGGTGCTGGATGATGGCCGCCTGACCGACAATAAAGGCCGGGTGGTGAACTTTAAAAATACGATCATCATCATGACTTCGAATATGGGTTCACCGATCATCCGCGAGAACTTTGAGAAGATCACCCACGACAACCGTGAGCAGATCATCGAACAAACGAAGTTGCAGGTGCTTGACTTGCTGAAACAAACGATTCGCCCCGAGTTTCTAAACCGCATCGACGAGGTGATTATGTTTACCCCGCTGGACGAATCGGAAATCGCCCACATCGTGGAGCTGCAACTGAAATCAGTAATAGACCTGCTCGCCGGCAACGGACTGACGCTGACCTACACTCCGGCTGCTTTGCAGTTTATCGCCACCGAGGGCTTCGATCCGCAGTTTGGGGCCCGTCCGGTGAAGCGGGTAATCCAGCGCTACGTGCTTAATGAGCTCTCGAAAGCTATCCTCTCCGGTTTGGTGGATAAAGCCAAACCGATCGAGATTGATGTTGAGGGTGGAGAGTTGATTTTTAGGTAAGATGAATTGATGCTACAGTAAACTTTTCCAAAGTTCTGAAACTTTGGAAAAGTTGATAACTTTAGAGAGGAATAAGAATATTTCCAATAGTAATTTTGGACAGTATAGAATTGTCCATAAGGAGGAATTTTGTGCATCAAGGAAAAGAAATGGCAGCAATTCATAATTGAATTGCAGCCATTTCTTTTTTTTACATATCAGTTTGAATATAAAGGATTCGTATATGAGTAATAGTAATAGTTTGACAGAAAATTATATTTTACCTGAATAGTCTTTGACGGTTTCTGATTCAAAATATTTGTCAGATCAAAAGATGTGAGATTGTAATATGTTGTTGTCCCCGTCTCCCCATTTTTATCAATCCTGTATTCCAGCTTTAAAGTATCGCTATTGGTTTGCTGTGCGTCATTATATATCAGTACAGGTGTATGATCTTTACTTGAACCCACATAATAAGAGTAAAGTGTCAGATAGATATTACTTCCCTGGGTAGAAATATAATGAGCTTCCATTCCAGCTAAAGGGTCTTTAGAGAAAACAGTGTCAGCAGCATCATTTTCAATTTCTGTAATATTCAAAAGGGGAAACTTGCTTGCATTTACCTCTGTTACTGTGTAATACGAACTGCTTACCTGATTGTCATAATTAACCGTAAAGGAGGCCATTAATCTGTCATTGACCTGATAGCTATTGAACTCGGTCGATTTAAACAGATATCCGTTATCTGACCTGAAATACTTAATGCCGTCAATTGCAATAACGCTACCGGTTAATCCCTGCATCGTCTGATAATTTCCTTTTCCTTCGAGACAGGAAGTCGCAATAAACAGTAATGATGAAAATAGTAATAGATTAATGGCTGAACGCAATACTTTCATAGTGGTTATATGTGTTTAAGAGATTAATGGCTATCGAAAACGGCTCTTAGTCCGGCCTGCAATGTTATATCTAAACGTTGCTGTTTGTGAATATTGTCGATGTTGCTGTTATTGTCAAAATAATAGGATAATGCCGGTTCAAGGTATAACCTCATTCGTTGGGATAGTTTGTAATTTGCACCGCCACCAATATAGGTTGACCATTGAAGCTTATTCTCGAGGTCGTGTTGCACTTTAGTGTAAACAACATTACCATCCTTCTGAACTCGGTCTCTCCATCGCCCACCAATATTCTTTTCGACCATTCCGCCTGTTTTAATATAGAATGAGAAACGTTCGTTTTCTGCAAATTTATAAGCGATACTCAACGGGAGACCCAGATAGTAAAGCTCCTGGATTTCATCTGTAAAGTAGAGAGAGGTGTTTGATGTCTGCGTACTTCTCAAATAGGTTCCGGTGATTCCGGTTTGTAGTGCAAACTTATTGCTGATCTCATTTTCCAACGAGATACCCAGGGAAATGGGCAAATCATGCACAACAGTCGTGTTAGATGTCTCTGTTGATGTTTGATTGTCAGAGATAATCGACATCAGTTGATCCATTTTTGCAGTAGTTCGAAGTGAAGAGAATTCACTTTTGCTCTGACTGCCTTCGGGACCGGTTAATGCTAGCTGTAATCCCAGACTGCTATGCAGGTCAGACGTGTTTTGATCTGTATTGGATGCCATTTCATTTCCGGCTTTGGCGAAATCGTCGATTTCACTTTGGGTTGCGACTTTGGTTGCAACAGCTTCTGGATTACCATTTTCAGCAACATTCGAATTATCCCGGACAGTTGGAGTGTTTGTCGCATTGTTATCGGTAAATTCTTCTTTAGCTATATTGAATTGAGTGTTAGCGCGATGTTTTTTTGTTACTGCAACTGCTTGATGGTTTGTTGTGAAATCTTGTTTCCCGGCTTTTTTGTCCTGTTTTTGAACGGCATTATTCGCCGCAAATATTATGTTTTCAGCCGCATTATGAAATATTGCTGTCTTAGATTTATCTGAAATAACCGATGCTGTTTGGTTCGGAGTTTTACCAATAAAAGTCAGATAGCCAATGGTTCCGACCAGAAATAGCCCCACAGCCGCCACAGCCACTCTTCCCCAAAGTGGAATTATGGGGCGCGACTTTCTCTTTGGCAATGCCTGTTCTATGGCATTCCAGCAGGAATCCGGAAGATCAGTCTCCAGATTAGCCAGCTTTTGGCTAAAGAGTTTGTCAATATGGTTGTCGTTTATCTTCATATTTATTTGCTAATCAAAACTGTTGCGATATAGGTATATCTTTTATCTGAATAAATATCCGGTTGGCTAAGCTTTACCAGTTTTATATAGTAATTTTCCAAAATAGTATCTGTCCTGAAAGCAGTTATCGTATTTAAAGTGAATGAGTGCTTAACATTTCCCTTTGTAAATGTAAAAGCAGCAACAGCATTTCCCTGCCAGATGCACATTGCCCCTACAGGACATCTTGAATCGTTGGGTACGGAGTCAAGTTTTAGTGAAATATTCTCACTCAGGTTTTTATAAGAAACTCCCTGCCAGATACATGTAGTGTCATTTACTCTCAGGTAGTTGGAGTTGATAACCTGCTCATTGTTCCGGCAACTATTCACAGATAGTATTAAGATTATCCATAATGCAATCAGCCCCTTTGATTTGAGTTTTGATTTCATAACCTGATTTCTTATAAAAGCTCGTTAATCCTTTTCTGTAAAAGCATTCGCGCCCGGGTTAACTGTGAGCGAGAGGTACTTTCCGTAATTCCGAGTATATCAGCGATTTCTTTGTGAGAATACCCCTCGATTGCGTACATGTTGAATACGGTTCTAAAACCGGGGGGGAGTTCACTGATTATTTTCATCAGATCTTCTGCTGAAAGCTCTTCAATGACTGTATTTTCTGTTTTTACATTTACCGAGATATTTGTGTCTATATCAAGAGCTTCACGGAGCAAATCATTACGTCTAAGGTATTCGAGAGAGGTATTCACGAAAATCTTTCTGACCCATCCCTCAAATGAACCGATAAACTGATAGGCATTCAGATTTGAAAACACCCGGATAAATCCCTCCTGAAGGAGATCTTTTGCCAATTCATATTCACCGGCATAACGAAAACAGACTGACATCATTTTTCGCGCATAGGTATCATATAGCTCTTTCTGAGCTTTACGATCTCCCTTAATGCACGATTCAATCAGTTGCTTTTCGTTTATCATCTTGTGATACAAAATTATAGATGCAGGGTTTTTCCTATTTGCTGCAAGTATCGGCAAAATAAATAAAAAATCGCGGTTTGGGCAATCATTTGATTATAATTGTTAAATACTTTCGTATAACCGAATGAGTAAGGATTTACCCTTCCTGTAAATAAAAAACTCCCGCAATCAAAGAAAGCAGGAGTCTGTATAAACGAAAATAATTTTCTTAGTTCAATTTGTGGATTACCAATCCTGAGCGAAGTTTAGGTTCAAACCAGGTAGTTTTAGGAGGCATGATGTTATCTGTATCGGCAATATCCATCAATTGTTTCATAGAAACCGGATAAAGAGCCAATGCTGCTTTCATCTCACCGCTGTCTACACGTTGTTGTAGCTCTCCTAATCCACGGATACCGCCTACGAAGTCCACACGTTTAGACGAGCGAAGATCTTTGATGTCGAGAACCTGATCCAGGATCAGGTTTGAAGATATAGTTACGTCCAGAACGCTGATAGGATCGTTATCGTTGTAAGTACCCTCTTTGGCAGTCAGTGAATACCATTTACCACCTACATACAGTGCAAAGTTGTGCAATGCATTAGGTTTATAGATTTCAGCACCTTTCTCTTCTACGATGAAGTTTTCAGAGATTTTAGCGATGAATTCTTCTTCGCTCAAACCGTTGAGGTCAGTAACCACGCGGTTGTAGTCGATGATATTCAACTGGTTGTCAGGGAAACAGACAGCAAGGAAGAAGTTGTATTCTTCGTCACCGGTATGGTTTGGGTTTTGTTTTGCTTTTTCAGCACCCACCAATGCAGCGGCCGCAGTACGGTGGTGGCCATCAGCGATATACAGGTAAGGGATACCGGCAAACAGTTCGGTGATGCGGGCAATCGTTGCATCGTCTTCGATTTTCCAGAAGTGGTGACCGAAACCATCAGGTGCAACGAAATCGTATTCAGCAGGACCCGCTACGGTAGCTTTTACGATTGCGTCTAATTCTTCCTGATATGGAAATGCGAAGAATACCGGCTCGATGTTTGCATTGTTGATGCGAACGTGGATCATACGGTCTTCTTCTTTATCACGACGGGTCAACTCGTGTTTTTTGATTTTGCCGCTCAGGTAGTCTTCTACGTTAGCGCAAACTACCAGTCCGTATTGAGTGCGGCCGTTCATGGTTTGAGCGTACACATAGTACATCTCTTTTTCGTCTTGTACCAACCAGCCTTCTTTCTGGAATTTAGCGAAGTTTTCTACCGCTTTATCGTAAACAGGCTGAGTGTGTTCGTCAGTTCCCGCCGGGAAGTCGATTTCAGGTTTGATGATGTGGTACAGCGATTTGTCGTTACCGGCAGCTTCTGCACGGGCTTCTTCTGAGTTTAACACATCATAAGGGCGTGAAGCCACTTCTTCTACCAATGCCTGAGGAGGACGTACTCCTTTAAATGGTTTGATTTTTGCCATTGTAGTTATATAGGTTTAATTAAACGCAAAGAGACGAAGACGCAACGGTCTTTCGTTTGTATTGTAAATTTATTTGCCGTGATTTATAAGCAAAACTGCTCTTTTTAAAAGCGGTGCAAAACTACAAAATATCTGAGAGATACCCAATTGCTGATGTAAATTTGCAGTAACTATCTCCCCTCCCTCCGTAGGGGCGGAGGAGGTTACTCCAATTCCACCACCGTAATGCCCGCTCCACCGAATTGCACATGTTCATCCCGGAATTTCTTCACACCATGTACTGTTTTCAGGTAATCGCGGATGATTTGACGCAAGGCACCTGTCCCCGTTCCATGCAGGATGCGGACTTGTGCCACACCTACCAATATTGCATCATCAATGAAATAGACCACGGCCTGCAACGCTTCATCGCCGCGCATCCCACGTACATCAATCTCCTGTTTGAAATTCATCTTTCGCTCATAGATGTCATCGGCAGTCTGTTGGCTGACGAAAGTCGATTTGGGAGTCTCTTTCTTAATCTGATTTTTGCTCATTTTTTCGAGTCGTTCAAGCTGAACGGTTGATTTGAGCATTCCAAATGCAACCAGCGCATTTTTACCACTGACTTCAAGTACTTCTCCAATGGTTGTTTGCCCTTTCAGACGGACAGCATCACCTGTCTCAATTATTTCCGGACGGAAGACTTTCTTCTGACCTTCAACCGGCTTCTGTGGTTTGCCCTGCTTCTTACGCTCTTCCCGCTCCTGAATCTTTTTGATTTTGCGGGCAATCATATCATCGTTGGCCGCCTCTTGTTCAGCCAGCTTCGCTTTGAATTCCTCCATCTCTTTGCGGGCGAGACGGGTAGATTCTTTTTCGGCCTGAGCCTCCTTGATTTTCCGAATGGTATTTTCTACCATGGCATTGGCTTCCGCCAAAATGCGTTCAGCATCGGCTTTAGCTTTTGCCATCAGCTCTTTGCGCTGGGCAGCTATTTTATTGAGGTCTTCCTCGTATCGTTCCGACAATTCTTCCAGTTTTTTCTCTTTCTGGCGAATGGTCTGGCGTTTGCTTTCCCAATAACGTTTGTCACGCACAATATCCTGGAGGTATTTGTCCATATCGATGTAGTCTGAACCCACTTTTTCCGAAGCATCGGCAATCACATCCTCCGGCAATCCGATTTTGCGTGCAATCTCCACGGCAAATGAGCTTCCCGGATTTCCAATGGAAAGCTTAAACAGTGGTTGCATCAGGTGGCGGTCATAGAGCATGGCGCCGTTGATGATTCCTTCGTGGTCTTCGGCAAAATGCTTCAGATTCTGATAATGGGTGGTGATGACGCCGTATGACATATTGCGGTTGAAGCGGTCCAGCAGGGCTTCGGCAATTGCACCACCAATCTGAGGTTCGGTACCGCCCCCGAATTCGTCAATCAACAGGATTGAGTTTTCGTTGCAACGGCGCACGAAGTGCTTCATGTTGGTGAGGTGCGAGCTGTAGGTACTCAGGTCGTTTTCAATGGACTGTTCGTCACCGATATCGATAAAGATATCGTGGAAAATACCGGTTCGTGAACTCTCATAAACCGGAATAAGCAATCCGCTCTGCAACATGTATTGCAGTAATCCCACTGTTTTGAGACACACCGACTTGCCACCTGCATTCGGCCCGGAAATCAGTAGAATACGATTCTTTTCATCCAGTTCAATATCGAGCGGAACGACCGATTTATTCTGTTTCTTATGAGATAAGTAGAGTAGGGGGTGAATGGCCCGTTGCCAGTCAATCTGGCGTTTGTTCTCGAAGGTTGGCAGGATACCGTTAATTTCAATGGAGAATGAAGCCTTCGCCCGGGTAAAGTCTATTTCACCTAAATAATCGTATGAGCCGAGGATGTCTTCGGCAAAGGGGCGTATTTCGTCTGCCATTCTCACCAGAATGCGGATGACCTCCCGACGCTCTTCGCCTTCGAGTTCGCGGATTCGGTTGTTGGCTTCCACCACTTCTGCAGGTTCGATGAAAACCGTTTTACCGCTGGCAGACTCATCGTGAACGATTCCTTTGATTTTCCGCTTGTAAGCGGGTGCTACCGGAATCATCAGTCGGCCATCGCGCATGGTTGGGGCCTGGTCTTTTTCCACAATACCTTCAGCCTGAGCCGCACGCATTATGGATTGTAAACTGCGAGAGATAGAGCTCGAAGTATGGATAATTTCCCGGCGGATACGAGCCAGTTCGGGCGAAGCATTGTCTTTTACACGACCGAACTTATCCAGAATTTTATCTATGGAAATAAGAATCTGCGGAAATAGCATGACGTTAGCCGTCATTTCTGTCAGATACGGATATCTGGCTTCTCCTTCCTTCTCGTTTTTGAAAAAGCGGGCAATGTCGCGTATGGTCTCCAGCGAACGACGCAGGTCAAACAGCTCCGGCTCGTCGAGGAAAGTTCCCTCCACACGAATGCGTTTCAGTGGAATGCGGACATCAAAAAAGTAGTTGGCGGGAAATTCG
The DNA here is from genome assembly GCF_022808675.1 of Parabacteroides sp. FAFU027. Taxonomy (NCBI): domain Bacteria; kingdom Pseudomonadati; phylum Bacteroidota; class Bacteroidia; order Bacteroidales; family Tannerellaceae; genus Parabacteroides; species Parabacteroides sp. FAFU027. The sequence continues at coordinate 79,245 of NZ_JAKZKV010000013.1, read as the reverse complement.
TCCTCCAGTTGCAGGATACGCACCATCTCTTCTGTGCATCCGAGGCGGGTTTTCACCTCTTCGTAGTGGATGGAAAAATCCATCTCATGCACTTTGTCTTTGCCCAGCAGACTGAGGCATTTATCGGATATCAATTGGCGGATTTTGTCAAATCCGATTTTCTCTTCGAAATTATTGGGATAAATCACTTATGATTGGGGATTATTTTCTGAAATGAAAGATTTGGGGTTCCTGGCGGATTCGAACCGGATATTAGTAGTCCAGTTAAATTACTGATATTTATTTCAAGAGTTCTTCTACTTCAGCGTTGAGAATAGGCAAATGGTTTATGATGATAGCCCAAATGTTTACAGGTTCTATACTGTCATAACCATGGATAATTTTATTTCGGGCATCTACAATCCGGCGGGCATTCGTAATTTTGATGTCCGGTTGTATTTTTAATAGTTGATTTATAGCTTCTCCGATAATCTCAAGGTTTCTTTCCACCGCATCCTGCAACATCTCATTTTTCAAATACGCCTGATATATCTTCGGTTCTCCGATGTATTTGTCAATATTGCTGATGCAAGACTGGATGTCGAACAAGTATTTTTTTACGGCATTAACCATAAATCAATTGTTTAGTCTGGTTTACTTCTTCGATAAAGTATGGATTTTTAAGTGAATTCTCAGTAACCAGGTCAATTTCCCGATGAAAAAGTTCTCTCAACGTGTCATAGAGAGACCACCAGAGTTCACCTTTCTCCAGAGGCTCAAGGTCATCCTGAAAAGTGACAAGGAAATCAATATCACTTTCAGGGTTAAATTTATCCGATAGAACGGAGCCGAATATATAAGCCTTAATCACTTTATGAGATTGAAAGACTGGCTTCAGTTTTTTGAGTTGAGTTTTGATTAATTTATCCATACCAGATATATTAAGTCCCTCCTTTGGAGGGATAGGGGAGGTCCCTTATTTTATATACTCCTGCATCTGACCAACAATCAGAGCGTTTGCCGCAATGATGCAATAGTTGGGCTCTTTGCGGAAACGAATCACCTGACCACCGGCCTCTTCAATAATGACCGTGGCAGCAGCTACGTCCCAGTCTTTGAGGTTCATTTCCCAGAATCCGTCAAAATATCCAGCCGCAATGCAGCAAAGGTCATAAGCTGCTGAGCCCAGGCGGCGAATGTCACGGCAATGCGGGAGAATGCGGGCGATGTTATCAGTGTTATTGTCCGGATTGGTTCCGTGGTCGTAAGGGAAACCGGTACAAAGCAGGGATTGGTGCAGTTCGGTTTTGTTGGAGACGTGGATGGGTTTTCCGTTGTGGAATACACCCTGGCCTTTTATTGCGTAGAAGAGTTCATCCATAAACGGTGCATATACAACGCCCATGATGCCTTTACCTCTGTATCTCAGGCCAATGGAGACCGAAAAGATAGGAATGCCCTGTGCAAAGTTGGTGGTGCCATCTACAGGGTCGATTACCCAGCAAAAGTCAGAGACCATTTCGTTCAGTCCGCTCTCTTCGGCCAGGACCTGATGGTCGGGGTAAGCGTGGCGGATTTGCTCGACGATGTACTCTTCGCTCAGTTTGTCGGCGATGGTAAGCAGGTCGTAAGAGCTTGACTTAGTTTCGATGGAAAGCTCTTTTTTGCGGAAATATTCGAGATGTATTTTGCCAACCTCTTTTGCCCAGGTAATAGTCTGAGCGAGGCATTCATTGATGTCAAACTCTTTGTACATATTAAATCAGAATTAATTTGCTGAATGTCGCAAAGGTACGAATTTATTCAGCGTAATCAGGCTGTTTTACTCTTCTCCCTCCAGGTCGCAAATAGGAATCTGGCGGCGAAATGCTTCCTTGAACGAGATCAGGGAAACCGTACGCGAAAGCCCCAGTGGCTGCAGTTTGTCGTGGATGAGATTCAGCAGGTCGTTATTGTTTTTGGCATATATCTTGATGAAGAGGTCGTATTCGCCGGTAGTATAATGGCACTCAACCACTTCCGGTATGGTTTGCAGGGCTTCTACCACGTCATTGAAGTGGACGGGATCTTTGAGAAATAACCCCATATAGGAGCAGGTGTCATACCCGATTTTTGTAGCATCGATGATGTACTCCGACCCTTTGATGATGTTGAGTGAAGTCAGTTTTTGTACACGCTGGTGGATTGCGGCTCCGGATACGTTACATTCACGGGCGACTTCAAGGAAGGGGATACGGGCATTGCCTGCGATCAGCTTTAGGATTTTGATGTCCAGACTGTCTAATTGATGTTGTGCCATTGCGGATAAAGTGTGTGAGTTGAAATTACTGTCTTACAAAATTATCATTTTTCGGGGAGAATTGAGTCGAACTTTCTTCTTTTTGTTGTAATTTGTAGCCAGATTGTATGTCCTGGCTATAAATTGAAATAAAATCGTGCCGAAAATGATTCAGATAGAAACCTTAACGATAATAACAGATTGTTATCAGGAGTTTGTGGAACAGCTCTATATATCATCATTTCCACCGGAGGAGCGGCGGAATTTCAAAGATTTAATGCAATTGTGTCAGTCTGAATCACGGCAAACTTTTAATTTGATAGTGAAGGGTGGAAAGCCTGCCGGTTTCCTGATAAACTGGCATCTGGATGATTTCGTTTTTCTGGAGCATTTTGCTGTTGATCATCATTTGCGCGGACGCGGGATAGGGAAGGAGTCGATACGACTTTGGCTTTCCATGCAACAGCTGCCGGTTGTGTTAGAGGTGGAGCCTCCGGTTCATGCCGATCAGAAAAGACGGATTCAGTTTTATGAGCAATTGGGATTTTGTCTATATGATGTGGATTATTGGCAGCCTCCATATTCTCCGGAGAAAAGCGCTGTCCGCTTACTTTTGATGGGATATGGTGATATTGATGTAGTTGATGTGCTTGATCATATTACAGCGAAATTAAAGCGGTTTGTCTATCGTTGAATTCTGCTAAGATATTTTAATGTGATTTTAAGGTTGGTTTTAAGTTCTGTTTAATGTTGGTGTTGTAATCTTTGTAACCTGAAGATGCAGCAATCTTCATCTCTTCAATGCGAAGAACAACAAACAACAGCAAAATACAAACCAAACTTTTGGAATCTCTGTGAAGAGTCAGATCCTCTGCCTGAACAAGGCAGAGGATTTCAAAGGTTTCTCTCTTCTTCCCTTTTTACATAAACAACAATCTTTTTTATCTGAATTCAAGTTTGGAAACTTCATTAAAGTTCTCTTTACTGTGTTAATGTCGTAGGGTTACGTTGGTGATTGATAAACCAAAATCGGATTTGAATGTTTTAGTACCCGTGAGTTTTTTCTTATCAATGATGGGATCAGCATAATCGGATTCACGAAATATGCGTAAAGATATTTAGCAATCGTTATCAGGCCTGATGAAAAGCCGTTTTTACAATCGGGGTTAAATCGCTATCTTTGCGCACTGATTTTTAAAACAGCACTTTTGCACTAAAATATGTATCATACTATCACTAAATCATACGACAATCTTAAAGCTGCACATCGTCAATGGCGCCATTGCGGGCATTGTGCATTTGCACATGGCGAAAACTGGCGCATCGACATCTCCTTTCGTGCAAAAGAGTTGGACCATCAGCATTTTGTTTATGATTTTGGAGCATTGCGTCCGCTTAAAGCACAACTGGAATACTATTTTGATCACACCCTGTTGATTGATGAGGACGATCCGGAGCGTGCTTTCTTTGAGGATATGCATGCCCGTAAGTTGGCCGATGTGCGCATTGTGCCTTCTTGTGGGGCTGAAGGATTGGCTGAGTTTGTTTTCGGACTTGCCGATAAGTTTATCCGGGAAGAGACCGGTGGACGTGTTTTCTGCTCAAAGGTTGTTGTATATGAAGATTCCAAAAACAGTGCCGCATATGAAGGATTTACAGAGTAACAGCTCTGCTTCATTGCCGGTTTACGAGACCTTTTACGCTTTTCAGGGAGAGGGTACACACATTGGTCGTGCTGCATTTTTTATCCGGACTATCGGTTGCCCGGTGCAATGTAGTTGGTGTGACTCTATCGGAACCTGGCACAAAGATCATCTTCCCTCAAAAATAGAAAAGATTCCTGTAGTCGAACTGGCCCAGATGGCGCGCATGAGTGGTGCTTCGTTTGCCGTAATCACGGGTGGCGAGCCTGCGATTTATGATTTGACAGCGTTGACTACCGCATTACATGATCAGGGATTGCAGACCCATATAGAGACCAGCGGCGCCTATTCTATCCGTGGAGATTTCGACTGGATAACCGTGAGTCCGAAGTGGAATATGCTTCCGTTGGCTGAGAATGTACAGAAAGCCAGCGAGATAAAGATTATCATGGAAAATGCTGATTCGGCGGAAGAGTGGTGGAATGAGATTGGTGAATATTGTCTTCCTAATGAGGTTCGATTATCAGCTCCTGATATTTGGTTGCAGCCTGAGGCAAACAGCCTGAGCGTTGAATTATTGGATGGTATTACCCGTGCTGTAAAGTCGCATCCCCGTCGTTACAGGGCCGGAGTGCAGTTGCACAAGGTGTATAACTGTGATATGCTCGACCCGAATAGTAAAGCGCCGATAAGTTTGAAATGAAAGATATTAAGGGTATTAAGAAATTAAGATAATTAGCTGGTAGTCAGATCGGACTATGTGCTGATATTGCACGCAGTTTCATTGACTGAAGAATATATAGAAGTGTCATTATTTTCGGATAGTGGCGCTTTATTTTTTTTGTATTTAAAAGGAGTAAGGGGCAAGAGGGTGATAAAAACAAAAAAGCGCTGGAAAAATTCCAACGCTTTTTGAGGTTCCTGGCGGATTCGAACCGCCGTAAACGGTTTTGCAGACCGGTGCCTAACCACTCGGCCAAGGAACCATTTCGTGATTGCGAGTGCAAAGATAGAGCTAAATTTGATATTTGCAAAGCCGAAATGCATATTTTTTATATGAAAGCCCGTCTGGTAGGGCTTTTTCTCTTGTTGTCAATGAATTACGCGGGTGAGAAAATTCTGTTTTTTTTCACCGTTTCATATCTCTGATATCGCATTTCCATTTATCCCAACATCTTTTGCAGCAGGTCAACGGCCTTTTCTACCGAATTAATCTGGGATAATACCATTGAGCGCTTTCCGTTTTTATCCCGTAACTGGCAAATTTTGTGGTTTTCGGTCATAAAGGCCAAGACTTTACCAAACGCTTCCGATTGATAGTAGGGGGAATCATTGTCCGAAACGAAATAGGCAAAGGCTCGTTCGTTTTTCAATACCAGCTTTTCGATACCCAGGCGTTTGGCCAGACGACGCAGACGAACGATGCGTATCAGCTCTTTTCCCTGTTGAGGAACGCGACCGAAGCGGTCTTCGAGGCGGGCAATGAATGCCTGGATTTCGCTCTCTTCCTCCATGCTGTCCAGTTCGCGGTAAAGCGAGATGCGTTCTGAGTCATTCGGGATGTACTCATTCGGGAAGAGCAGTTCCATATCCGACTCAATCACCGTGTCGGTGACAAAGAAACGCTCCTTGCCGTGACGCACCTCTTCGGCTTCCACCTCCTCATACAGGTCGCTGAACTCTTCGTTTCGGAGTTCCGTGACGGCTTCCTGAAGAATTTTCTGGTATGTCTCATATCCGAGGTCGGCGATGAATCCGCTTTGCTCGGCACCCAGCATATTCCCAGCCCCGCGGATGTCGAGATCCTGCATGGCGATGTGGATGCCGCTACCCAGCTCGGAGAAGTTTTCGATGGCTTGCAGGCGTCGTCTTGATTCCGCCGAAAGCATGTGTAACGGTGGGGCAAAGAGGTAACAGAAGGCTTTTTTATTGCTTCGACCTACGCGTCCGCGCAACTGGTGCAGGTCGCTCAGTCCGAAGTTTTGCGCATTATTGACAATAATCGTGTTGGCATTCGGAATATCCAGACCCGATTCGATGATGGAGGTCGCAATCAGTACGTCGAATTCATAATTGGCAAAATCAAGAATGATTTGTTCCAATGTATGCGGGTCCATCTGGCCGTGACCCACAACGATGCGCGCATCCGGTACGAGCCGTCTGATGGTATTTTCCAAATCATAAATGCTGCTGATGCGGTTGTTGAGGACAAAGATTTGGCCGTTGCGGCTCATCTCAAACTGGATGGCTTCTTTTAATATCTCCTCATTGAAGGCGTGAACCTCCGTCTGGATTGGGTAACGGTTGGGTGGGGGAGTCTGGATAACCGATAAGTCGCGCGCTCCCATCAGGGAAAACTGCAACGTCCGTGGAATCGGGGTTGCTGTCATGGTTAGCGTGTCTACGTTGATCTTCAGCTGGCGCAGTTTCTCCTTCACTGATACGCCGAATTTCTGCTCTTCGTCCACAATCAGCAGCCCCAGGTCTTTGAACTGGATGTCCTTGCTGATGAGCCGGTGAGTTCCCACTAATATGTCAATTTTACCTTCGTGCAGGTCTTTGATGATTTGCCTGATATCTTTTGCGGTACGGGCACGACTGACGTAATCGACCCGGCAAGGGAATTCCTTCAGGCGTTCGCTGAAGGTTTTATAGTGTTGCAATGCCAAAACGGTAGTCGGTACCAGTATAGCAACTTGTTTACTGTCGGATACCGCCTTGAAAGCCGCACGCACAGCCACTTCCGTTTTTCCAAAACCTACATCGCCGCAAATCAGACGGTCCATCGGACGCATGCTTTCCATATCCCGCTTGACGTCGGCGGTTGATTTCAGCTGGTCAGGGGTGTCTTCGTAGATAAACGATGCCTCCAGCTCCTGCTGCATATAGGTGTCGTGCGAAAAACTGAATCCTTTCTCCTCCCGGCGTTCGGCATAGAGCTTGATGAGGTCACGTGCAATGTCTTTAACTTTGGCCTTGGTACGGTCCTTCATCTTCTCCCAGGCACCCGTACCCAGTTTGTTTACGCGGGGTGGTTCGCCCTCTTTTCCGCGGTATTTGGAGAGTTTGTGCAGTGAATGGATGCTTACGAAGAGGATATCCTCATTCTGAAAAATGAGTTTGATAACCTCCTGCATCCTTCCGTTGATTTCGGTACGGATAAGGCCGCCGAATTTACCCACACCGTGGTCGATGTGCACGATGTAATCTCCGTTTTCAAACTGATTCAGTTCTTTGATGGAGAGGGCAATCTTTCCTGAGCGGGCTTTATCAGACTTCAGGTTGTATTTATGGAAACGGTCAAAAATCTGGTGGTCGGTCAGACAGGCAATTTTCAGGTCATGGTCGATGAATCCTTCGTGGAGTGTCTTCAGTACCGGGATGAATGGGATGTTGTCGCCCCGTTCCTCGAAGATGGATTCCAGACGCTGGGTTTGCTTAATGCTGTCACTGAGGATGTACAGTTTATAGCTGTCGGCCAGTACGCTGTGGCAAAACTCCGCCACGAGGTCGAAATTCTTGTGGAAAGGAGGTTGAATGTTGCTGTCGAATGTCAGTACGGATGGAGCTTGTGCCAGTGTTTTGGCACCGAAATCAATTCGGCGGAAACGAAGCAGGTCCCGGGCGAAGGTTTTCGGGTCGACCAGCTTTTTCGTCAGTTGCTCATCGTAATCTTCCGATTGGATGGCCTGCGGGGAGATGCCTTCCGCTACGATGCCTTCGACACGTCCCTGTATCCAGGCGAGGTCCTGCACGCCCAGGATGCAATTTTCAGGCAGAAATTCCATCAGGGAGACACCTTCCATTTCGTCACTTTCCAGATTCGGAATAATGAAAATCTCCATCAGCTTCTCTTTGGAAAGCTGGCTTTCGACATCAAACGTCCGGATACTTTCCACCTCATCACCGAAGAAGTCGATGCGGTAGGGGAATTCATGTGAAAAGGAAAATACGTCCAGAATACTACCGCGCACAGCATATTGCCCCGGTTCATAGACATATTCTACCCGTTCGAATCCGTATTCGTATAGCACATCTGCCACGAAGACGGAGTCAACCGACTCATTTTGGGCAATCCGCAACGTCTTCGAGCTGAGTGTCGTATCCGAAACTACCTTTTCGGCCAAAGCATCCGGATAGGTCACGATAACAGATGCACCGTTTGCCTGGCGCAAGCGGTTGAGCGCTTCAGTGCGCAGAATGGCGTTGGCGTGGTCGATTTGTCCGTATTTAATTGCTCTTTTATAAGAAGATGGGAAGAAAAAGACATCGCTTTCCCCACAAATCTGGGTCATGTCGTGATAAAGATAACCCGCCTCTTCGGCATCGTTCATCACCACCATGTATAGTTGGTTGGTGGTCTTTGTAAGTGATGAGAAGATAATTCCCACTAATGAGCCCTTTATACCTTCGAGGCGAATCACCTGCGATTTGTCATCATTAACTAATGAGGCTAATGCTTTTAAGTTCCGATGGTTAGGGTATAACTCAAATAACTCGGTAAGTTCCAAAATGAATTGATTTAGTCTGTCGATAGCTGCAAAATTAGCTTTTTTCAGATTATTAATAGCCGCTTCGTCCGCCCAAATCAATTTATATTGTTATTTTTGACCTGATTTTAAAATGAGTATGAGCGATAGCATTGTAATTATTCCTACCTATAACGAGCTCGAGAATATTGAGAATATTATTCGTGCCGTATTCAGTCAAAGCCACCCTTTCGATTTATTGATTATAGATGACGGTTCTCCCGACGGAACGGCCAATGTTGTGAAAAAGCTTCAGGGCGAATTTACTGACCGCCTTTTCATTATTGAGCGTAAAGGAAAACTGGGGCTGGGTACCGCTTACATTTGTGGATTCAAATGGGCGATTGAAAAGAAGTATGAATACATTTTCGAGATGGACGCCGACTTCTCTCACAATCCGAATGATCTGATAAAGCTTCATGACGCATGTAAAGATGGTGCTGATGTCGCTATCGGTTCACGTTACATTACCGGTGTGAATGTGGTCAACTGGCCGATCGGACGAGTGTTGATGTCTTATTTTGCTTCTAAATATGTTCGTTACGTAACCGGTCTTCAAATCGCTGATACCACTGCCGGATTTAAATGCTACCGCCGCAAGGTGTTGGAGACTATCAATCTGGATAAAATCCACTTCAAAGGCTACGCTTTCCAGATTGAAATGAAATTTACCGCTTTCAAATGCGGATTTACCCTGAAAGAGGTGCCTATCATTTTTATCAACCGCGAATTGGGTGTTTCCAAGATGAACGGCGGTATTTTCAGTGAAGCTGTTTTAGGCGTTTTGAAGCTCAAATGGTGGAGCCTGTTTAAGAAATATCCTCAGAAATAATTAGAGCCTGTTTGAATTTTACCGAAACATTTTTCATAAAGGAGAAGAGCCTCCTTTCTTTGCTCCTTTTTTAGTCTCTTTTGGGCATATTTTTCACTTTTCTTTCTTGATTTAGCCCGCTAAATCTGCGAAATAAAAGCCAAAAATCTACCTCAAAATAGTCCTAAAAAAGTATCGCAATAAAATTTAAACAGGCTCTTAGTTACATTATATTGCCACTTTGCAGAATAGCTTAGTGGCATTTTTTTTACTTAGTAATATAAATACATGCTTATATAATGTGTAATTATTATACCTTTGTGGCAAATTTAGAAACATCACTTTTCAAAACCAACTTTAGATGAAAATAGTCATAGTAGGAGGCGTGGCCGGAGGAGCTTCTGCGGCAGCCAGACTTCGGCGTATGAATGAGACCGCCGAGATAATCATGTTTGAAAAAGGGAATTATATTTCGTATGCCAATTGCGGATTGCCTTATTACATTGGTGATACGATTAATGAGCGTGAAAAGCTTTTTCTCCAGACTCCGGAATCGTTTGGTAAGCGCTTCAATATGGAAGTTCGCGTAAATAGCGAAGTGCTCAGCATTGACCGTGAAGCCAAAACCGTATCGGTGGTTAATCATGATAATGAAGAGGTTTACACCGAAACTTATGATAAACTAATTCTTTCACCGGGAGCCGAACCGGTGCGTCCGCCGTTGCGGGGTATTGACCTGAACGGTATTCTGACTCTGCGTAATGTACCTGATACCGACCGCATCAAAAACTACATTCGTGATAATAAGGTGAAAAACGCTGTGGTGGTTGGAGCCGGATTTATCGGACTGGAAATGGCGGAAAATCTGCACCAGTTGGGGATTAAGGTGTCAATCGTGGAGATGGCTCCGCAGGTGATGACACCGATTGATTTCCCGATGGCGGCTATCGTACACCACCACCTGAGTTCGCATGGTGTGGAGCTGTTTCTCAATGAAGCGGTGGAAGCATTCGAGCCTGCCGGAAAAGGGCTGAAAGTAATGCTGAAAAGTAAAAAGGAGCTGACTGCCGACCTGGTGATTCTATCCATCGGTGTCCGTCCCGAAACCAAACTGGCCAGGGAATCCGACCTGAAACTGGGCGAAACACAGGGCATCTGGGTAAATGAATATATGCAGACTTCCGATGCTGACATCTATGCGGTAGGGGATGCTGTGGAAACCATCAACCCGATTACCGGAAAAGCGTCACTGCCTTATCTGGCCGGACCAGCCAATAAGCAGGCCCGTATCTGTGCGGATAACTTGTTGTACGGTAATAAGCACAAATTCAACGGTTCTATTTCGACAGCAATCGCTAAGGTATTTGACCTGACTGTAGCCGCTACCGGTGCATCGGCAAAACTTCTGAAAAAGAACAATATTCCTTATATTGAATCGACTACTCACTCGGCTTCTCATGCCGGTTATTATCCCGGAGCGATTCCAATGAGTGTCAAGATTACCTTCAGTCCGACTGACGGAAAGTTGTTTGGTGCACAGATTGTGGGACACGATGGGGTGGATAAACGCATTGATATGGTGGCTACCCTGTTGGGTAAAAGCGGTACCATCTATGACTTGATGGAGATTGAGCACGCTTATGCTCCTCCTTATTCATCAGCCAAAGACCCGGTGAATATGGCTGGTTTTACCGCTGAAAATATTCTGTCTGGTCGAATGCAGATTTGCCATTGGGATGAAATCGAGAATGAGAAAAAAGCAGGCAGCATCTTGCTTGATGTACGTACAAAAGCCGAAAATGAGTTGGGTAGCATTCCCGGTTCGGTAAATATTCCTCTGGATGAACTTCGTACCCATCTGGATAAACTGTCAAAGACTCAGCGCATCGTGATTTACTGTGCAGTGGGTCTGCGTGGTTATATCGCAACAAGAATCCTTTTGCAAAATGGATTTACAAATGTGGTAAATCTTTCAGGAGGATATAAGACCTACGATGCTGCGGTTACGACACCGGAAACCGCCGAGCATCAGGAACCGGAAGTGGATACCGATACCCAGCAGGAGATAAAGCATGCTAAAACTATCAAGGTGGATGCTTGTGGCCTGCAATGTCCGGGTCCGATTATGAAACTGAAATCTACTTTCGATGAGCTTCATGTCGGGGAAAGAGCGGAAATTCTGGCTACAGACCAGGGCTTCTTGAAGGATTCTCAGTCCTGGGCGAATATTACCGGCAACAAGGTAATTGCATTGGAGCAAAAAAGCGGTATCATCCGTGCTGTGATTGAAAAGGCAATGCCGAAATCGAAAGAGGCGACTAAAGCGGCTAATGATGGTAAGACGATGATTGTATTCAGTAATGACCTGGATAAGGCGCTGGCTACGTTTATTATTGCCAATGGTGCGGCATCGACAGGTAAAAAGGTTTCGCTCTTCTTTACCTTCTGGGGATTGAGCGTAATCCGCAAACAGGCACCGGTGAAGAAAACATTGATAGAGAAGATGTTTGGCATGATGTTGCCGGGAAGCAGCAAAGCGTTAGGGCTTTCCCAAATGCAAATGGCCGGAATAGGTCCGAGAATGATTCGCTGGGTGATGAAAAGCAAACAGGTAGAAAGTCTTGAAACGCTTATGCAGCAGGCGATAGCTAATGGTGTGGAACTGATTGCCTGCCAGATGTCGATGGACGTGATGGGCATCAAGGCTGAGGAACTGATTGACGGGGTTCAGATTGGTGGTGTGGCTACCTATCTGGAACGTGCTGAAGATTCTAATGTCAACCTGTTTATCTAAACAACAGGCTCATTGATAAATATTCAAAAGGAGAATGGCAGTTCGTCATTCTCCTTTTGCTTTTCAAACCATACTCATTCCTTGCCTGAAATTGATTACCTTTGTGTTCGCTTAAACAATTGTCGAACATAAATTCATTTTACGATGGGTGCATTTTCATTTAACCATAATAATATCAATGTTTTTGACCTGGAGAAAAGTCTGAAGTTTTACAATGAAGCTCTGGGTCTGACCGAAGTAAGACGCAAAGAGGCGGCTGATGGCAGTTATATCATCGTATTCCTTTCTGATGGAAATACAGCGCACAAACTTGAATTGACCTGGTTGCGCGACTGGGAGAAACCATACGAGTTGGGAGACAATGAATTTCATTTGGCTCTAACAACCGAAGACTACGAAGCAGCGTTGAAAAAACACAGGGAGATGGATTGTGTATGCTTTATCAATGAAGCGATGGGCATCTATTTTATCGAAGACCCCGATGGATACTGGGTGGAGATTGTTCCGGCAAAGAGATAATTGCATTTATTTGAAATATCGCGGATTGTATATTCACATTTTCCGTGTTAAATCTAAACTTTGTGTAGGGGGGCAAAAATCAAAGGTGTTGATAAAAATAACTTCGTTCTATTTTTTTAAAGTGAGCGAATCTTCGCACTGTCATCCCGTGCTTGACACGGGATCTCAAAACCGCAGAATATTCCATTTTGCTCGTAACAGAGTCATTATCTGACTGAGAGATCCCGCATCAAGTGCGGGATGACAACGCTATCTTTTGTGCAAAACACATCCATTGGAGGTTTTGGGAACGAAAATACATTTACAAACATCAACATTTTTGACACCCCACCTGTCAGGTTTGCGCTCTTTTAGACCATCTTTTTTTCAGTCTGTAAATCCTTTACTTCATGTCAGGAACGCTGATTCTTTCCATTATTGCCATCTATTTTGCCGTTTTGCTCACCACCTCAGTTATAGTAGGGAAAAAGGGGAGCAACCGGACCTTCTTTTCCGGAGATAAAGAGTCGCCGTGGTACATTGTGGCTTTCGGGATGATTGGTACTTCGCTGTCGGGTGTGACGTTTATTTCCGTTCCGGGGATGGTTCGCAACATCGACATGACTTATATGCAGACGGTGTTGGGTTTTTTTGTGGGCTACCTGTTGATTGCCAATGTCTTATTACCACTTTACTACCGGCTGAACCTGACTTCCATATACGGTTATCTGTTCCAGCGAATTGGTTTCAGGGCCTATAAGACGGGAGCTTCTTTTTTTCTGTTGTCACGTACTATCGGGGCGGCGGTAAGGCTCTATCTGGTGGCGTTGATATTGCAGACCTTTGTGTTTGATCCGTGGGGAATCCCGTTTGTGGTCAATGTGGCGATTACATTGTTACTGATTTTCCTTTACACATTTCGTAGCGGAATCAAGACAATTATCTGGACCGATACTTTTCAGGCAATCTGTATGGTGACGATGCTGGTGTTGTTGATTCGCCAGATTTCCACCCATCTCGATTTGGATTTTACCGGGGTAATAAATACCGTTAAAGACCATGCCCATTCGCGAATCTTTGTGTTTGATGACTGGCAATCCAAACAGAATTTCTTCAAACAGTTTTTCAGCGGGATATTTATCACCATCGTTATGACCGGTCTTGACCAGGATATGATGCAGAAGAACCTCACCTGTAAAAGCCTGAAAGAGGCCAAAAAGAACATGTATTGCTACGGATTTGCTTTTATTCCGGTCAATCTCTTATTCCTGACCCTGGGCGTTTTGCTGCTGGTATTGGCTCAACAAACCGGAACTGTTTTGCCCGAATCGGGTGATGGAATCCTGCCGATGTTTGCCACAAACGGCATGTTGGGAACTCCGGTTTTGATTTTCTTTACCATCGGTATAATTGCGGCATCGTTTGCCAGTGCGGATTCCGCGATTACGGCGCTGACCACTTCATTCTGTATTGATATCCTTAATGTAGAGAAGTATCATGCCGAAAAAGCAAAGAAAATCCGTATCCGTTCGCACCTATTCATTACAGCGCTGGTAGTTGTTATTATTTTGATTTTTAAAGAACTGAATAGCAAAAGTGTGATTGATGCCATTTACACGATTGCTTCTTACACCTACGGGCCATTGCTGGGCTTGTATGTGTTCGGATTATTTACCCGGAGGGATACGCGCGACCGCTTTACGCCGTACATTTGCGTGATTTCTCCATTTATTACCTATCTGATTGATACATTGGTGACGGCATATACCGGATACAAATTCGGTTACGAGTTGCTGATGATTAACGGATTAATTACATTCACTGGACTAATGTTATTTTCTTATGATTATCAAAGACGCACAATTCTTAGTTAGTAATACCGATGTGAGAAAATGCCCCGAAGGCACAATGCCGGAATTTGCCTTTATCGGGCGTTCCAACGTGGGAAAATCATCGCTTATTAATATGCTGACCAACCGAAAAGGTTTGGCCATGACATCATCCACACCGGGTAAAACCATGCTGGTTAACCACTTCATTATCAATAATGACTGGTATCTGGTGGACCTTCCGGGATATGGTTATGCCCGCCGCGGGAAAGAGGGGCGCGAGCAGATTCGGACCGTTATCGAGAATTACATTCAGGAACGTATGCAACTGACCTGCTTATTCGTGCTGATTGATTCCCGTCTCGAACCGCAACAGATTGACCTCGAATTCATTGAGTGGCTGGGAGAGAACGGTGTTCCATTCTGCATTATATTTACCAAAATCGATAAAATCGGTAAGGGTAAACTGACCTCAAACCGCCATCTGTTTGAGCAAAAATTGCTCGAAAACTGGGAAGAGCTTCCTCTGATGTTCGAAACATCTTCAGAGCATCGTTTGGGCAAAGAAGAGGTGTTGGGATACATCGAATCGGTTATCCGGGAGGTAAGGAAATAGGACTCCTAGCGCTAAATATTTTAAGAATAACCAGCTTGTATTGTGAATAACTGTATCGCTATAACTTGCTGGGTTAAATAGGATTAAATGTTAAGTGTTTCTTGTACATTTAATTTGGATGGAGAGAAAAATGCTTTACCTTTGTAATGTTTTTCATGGTATTAGATTTAAGGTTAACAAAAAGGTTGAGGTTGTCGGGATGACAACCTTTTCTCGTTTATAGAGGTTCCTGTTTTTTTTAATACATTACTTCTCATTTTGCTCCTTTCGCTCCGTTTATTTGCTCACCTGATTCAAATTTGCTAATTTCAGCACTCCAACATTTTACAGTGGAAATTATGAATAAAATCAACGTTTGTATTATGGCTGCAACCTTAGCCGTTACGGCTTGTAACGGAAATAAAAACGGTGATGGCGAAATCATCGGCAAGAATAGTCCCAAAATCGAAAATGGGTTAATGACCCCTGAAGTCCTGAACAGCTTCGGACGAATTACCGATTTGCAGGTATCACCCGACGGCAGAAAGCTCCTGTATGGTGTTTCCTACATCAGTATTCATAAAAACAAGAGCAACCGCGAGCTTTTTACCATCAATGCAGATGGCAGTGAAAAGATGCAAATCACCGAAAGTCCCAAAAGTGAAAATAATGCCCGCTGGATAGATGGCGGAAAAAAGATTGCCTTCCTTTCGGCGGAAAGCGGCTCTTCCCAAATCTGGGAGATGAATGCCGACGGCAACGACCGCAAGCAAATCAGCGAATACGAAAAGGATATAGATGCCTTTATCTATTCACCCGATGGGAAAAAGGTGCTTTTTATCAGCCAGGTGAAGTACGGCGAACGCGCTTCCGATATTTATCCTGACCTGCCTGAAGCCAAAGGGCGTGTGATTGATGATCTGATGTACAAGCATTGGGATGAATGGGTGGAAACGATTCCCCATCCTTTCGTGGCTGATATTGTGGATGGTAAACTGACAAATATCACCGACATCATGGCCGGTGAACCATACGAATGCCCCACCAAACCCGATGCCGATATCGCCAACCTCTGTTGGAGCCCCAATAGCAAATCGGTTGCCTATTCTTCCCGTAAAAAGAAGGGTAAAGATTACGCCATTTCCACCAATACCGACATTTACCTGTACCATCTGGAATCAAAAAAGACCGAAAACCTCACCGAAGGGATGATGGGTTACGATACCAATCCGCAGTTTTCGCCAGATGGGAAAAGCATTGCCTGGATTAGTATGGAGCGAGACGGTTACGAGTCGGATAAGAAGCGTCTGATGGTGATGGAGCTGGCTACCCGTGCAAAAAGTGACCTGACCTCGGCATTTGATTACAATTGTGATGCCTTTGAGTGGACACCGGATGGCAAAGCTTTCTGGATGATTGCCTGTAAACTGGGCGTCACGCATATTTTCCATGTCGATGGGGCAAATTGCGCGATTCGTCAGGTAACCATAGGACAATATGACTTTGAGGAGGTGAAACAGGCGAATGGTACGCTGGTGGCGTTGCGCCATTCGATGTCGAAGCCCAATGAGGTATATTCTGTGGATCCGGCAACCGGTGTAACTAAAGAATTGAGCTTTGAGAATAAGGAGATTCTCGACCAACTTACGATGGGCAAAGTGGAGGAGCGATGGATTACGACTACCGATAATCAAAAGATGCTGACCTGGGTGATTTATCCACCTCATTTTGACCCGAAAAAGAAATATCCGGCCATTCTCTATTGCCAGGGAGGGCCGCAAAGTACCGTGAGTCAGTTATTCTCTTACCGATGGAATATGCAATTGATGGCAGCCAACGGTTATATTGTGGTTGCGCCTAATCGCCGCGGATTACCTGGTTTCGGTCAGGAATGGAACGAACAAATCAGCGGGGATTACGGTGGCCAAAACATGAAGGATTACCTATCTGCCATTGATGCTGTGGCTAATGAGCCGTTTGTCAATAAAGATAAGCTTGGTGCGGTCGGAGCTAGCTACGGAGGATTTTCTGTTTACTGGTTAGCGGGACACCACAACAAACGTTTCAAAGCCTTTATCGCACATGCCGGTATTTTCAATCTGGAACAGCAGTATCTTGAGACTGAGGAGTCGTGGTTTGCCAACTGGGATTTGGGCGGTCCGTTCTGGGATAAAAATAATGCTACGGCCCAGCGTTCGTTTGCCAATTCTCCCCATAAGTTTGTGGATAAATGGGATACGCCGATTCTGGTTACTGTAGGTGAGTTGGATTATCGTATTCTTGCCTCACAGGGTATGGCGGCGTTTAATGCAGCTAAACTGCGTGGAATCCCGGCGGAAATGCTCGTCTTCCCGGATGAAAACCATTGGATTACGAAGCCGCAAAACAGCGTGCTGTGGCAGCGGGTATTTTTCCGCTGGTTGGATAAGTGGTTGAAGTAAGGCTCCTCCCGACCTCCCCGAGGAGAAGGCGACGTGCAAGTATTACCGGATTCCGTTTCAGTTGATGTCATTTAATAACTCCGACTATGAAAAGCCTCATTCTGACTATTGCAATTTGCTTTGTAGCTCTTTGTTCCTGCCATAAAGAGGAACCAGTGCTCACCGGTTCTGATTATCTGATCTTTGGTCACTATTATGGAGAGTGTTTTGGTGAGCGATGCATTGAAATATACAAGCTCGAAGAAAAACAGGTTTCAGAAGATACGTTGGATAGATACCCCGGAAGTTCCGCTTTCTATCAAGGACAATATGTGAAGCTTTCACAGCAAAAGTTTGATTCGGTAAAAGATCTGATTGATTATTTTCCAAAAGTTTTACTGAGCGAGAAAGATAAGGTAATTGGAATGCCGGATGCAGGAGATTGGGGTGGTCTGTACATCGAATACAAAGTCAAAGACGTTCGTCGGTTTTGGTTGATTGACCAAATGAAGAGTAACGTGCCGTCAGTTTATCACCAATTTATTGATAAGGTCAACGAGAAAATAAGGATACTTGAATAGCTCAAAAAATAACGGTCAGCATTTGAATTCGAATGCTGACCGTTATTTTTTACGCCAACTTATGCTTCTGATAACTGGCAATCGATATTTTCCAATAATAAAGAATGGCAATGAAGCAGGCGATGGCGCTGAATCCGAATGCTGCACCCAGACTGGCCATGGCTGCAATTTTCCCGGCCAGGAGCATGCCAGCACCTACGCCAGTGTCGAAAGCGGTGTAGTAAGTCGAATTGGCAGTCCCACGTTGGTGGTGGGTGGCCATATTGATGAAGATGGTTTGGAAGGCCGGATAAGCGACTCCGTATCCCACACCCAAAACAAACGCGACTACATAGTACACGACTGGTATTTTCCACAATGCAAATAAAGTCAGACCAACTGTGAGTAACATTAATCCCAGCATTGACGCTTTGTGCAGTTCGCCCCGGTCAATCATCTTTCCGCTGAATGCACGTGCTCCGGCGATACCGATAGCAAGCATCACATAGAAAAGTCCGGGATTGGAGGCATTCATCTCTTTGCTGTACATGGCGGCAAACGACAGTATCATTCCGTAAGAGACGGTGACTAACAACAGATTGATTCCAACAGGAATTCCTTTCAGCATCAGGAAGCGGTCGAGCGATAAGGCTGCATGATGACGGATACGGGGCCTGATTGGAGCTTTGATGAATTGGGCAAATACCATTCCGATAAATCCGGTGATGATGGCCGAATAAAAGAGTATGCTAAAGTCGAAATGCTGGTAGAGGAATATTCCCGCTACCGGACCGATGGCCATGGAGATATTGAACGCCAGTCCGTAGAATCCGATTCCTTGTCCCCGTTGTTCAGAAGGCATAATATCAATGGCAAGTGTATTTCCAGCCGTGGTGATAATACCCCATGTGAGTCCGTGCAGGAAACGCAATACGATGAGGAACAGGATCGTTCCCGCCACCAGATAACCAAGACAGAATCCCACAAACAACAGATACGAAATCATATAGACCGTCTTGCGGGAGAAGCTATCGACCAGATAACCTGAAAACGGACGGATGACCAGCGCGGCAATCACGTAACAGGAAACAACGAGTCCGATGGTGGAATTATCGGTATGAAAGCGTTCGGATAAGTAAAATGGGAGTGTGGGCATCAACAGGTAGAAGGAGAAGCCCATCAGGAAGTTTGCCACACAGGCGAAGGAGAAGTTGCGGGTCCAAAGCCCCGTCTTTGCAGTGCTGTTTTCGTTCATAAACTTGAATTATGTTGCAAAGGTAGGGATAATCGGGCTTTTAAGAAAAATCAATCTATTCGCATTCTGGATTTATCAACGCATACCGGTATTCATCCCAAATCTGATCGTTTTTCCATATCGATTTCCGGAAAATAGCTTCACGGGTAAATCCGCATTTCTCCAAAACCTTCATGGATGCCTGATTGTATTCGAATACACCGGTATAGATGCGGATGAGTCCCAGTGTTTCGAAGCCATATCGGGTTATTAAAGATAAAGCCTGACTGGCGATTCCTTTTTTCCAATAAGATTCTCCAATGAAATAACCAACCTCTGCCGATTTGCAGTAGATGTCGGTTCCTTGTACCAGTCCGATATTTCCGACATATTCCCCTTGATATTCGATGGCAAAATTCATTGTCGGTTGCTGGAACTGGCAGTAGCTGATAAATTTCTTTGCATCGGCCATTGAGTAGGGATGGGGGAATCCATCTCTGAGGTTACTGGCGATCTTTTCGTTATTGGCTAATTCGGATAGTCTTTGGGTGTCTTCGAGGTGGAATAGACGAAGAGAGACTGCATTTGTTTTCATTTGATCATTTATTTCTTGATTCAATGGTTTTATGTATAGTTGTTTTGATAGGTAGTATTATGCAAAAATAACAGGGAATGTGTGTTTAGCAATAGAAGTTGATTGATTATTTCTAAATAATAGCTATTGTAATTATTGTATTTGCAAATAACTTATGAGATCAAACGAAGCTTTGTGTAATTGCTTTAATGGTGACAAAAACAAACGAGAGTGTTCGCTTCATTCAGAAGTGAACACTCTCGTTTTTATTTTCAGATTACCTGTTTTTTACTTAACCGACTTCAAAAGTTGGCTATCGATAATCTTTTTCAGCTCTTCTTTAGGCATGTATCCTGTAGTAGCTGACGGTTTTCCTTTCATGGGAAAGAACAGCAGTGTGGGTAACGCCTGGACTCCCATGTCTCCGGCTAATTGGCGTTCTTTGTCGGAATTTACTTTGTAAACGATAATTTTGCCTTTATATTCCTGTGCCAATTCTTCCAGGATAGGAGAGAGTTTACGGCAAGGCCCGCACCAATCAGCATAGAAGTCCACGATACAAGGCTTTTTGCCCCGGTAGATCACAACATTGCTGTTGAGCTCGTAGTTGTAGATCTCTTTCAAAAACTGAGACTTGTCAATATGAATGACAGTTTGCTCACTCTGCTGGTTGGCAGATACGGCATCGCTCTTGTTTCCGGCCTGAGTGCATTGGCTGAAAAATAATCCAATAGCGGCGATCAATATTATTTTCTTCATGTTTCAAATCTGTTTGATCCGTATTTGTTGCTAATGTAATACATTTTGCATCAGACCGGTTATTGATTATGAATAATTATAGCTTTTCAAAAATGTAATCGGAATTCGGAGCATTTACATAGAAAATCCTGTTTCCGATATCCATTTGACCTAGCATAAAACGGTTGAATTAACCGTATTGTTCGATGATCTGTTTAAGTTGAGCGGCTGGCAATACACCTGATTGACGGAATACCGGTTGCCCGTCTTTAAACAGAATCAAAGTAGGGACAGATTGAATTCTATACGCCATAGATACAGCCTGGTTTTGATCCACATCCACTTTTAGGATTTGAGCAGAATCTCCGACCATCCGTTTCACCTCCTCAAGGATTGGTTTCATCATTTTACATGGTTGACACCATTCGGCATAAAAGTCCACTAATACGGGTTTACCTGAGTTGATTGCTTCTTGAAACTTATTCATAATTATTTCTCCTCGGTTTTTTTGTTGTTATTTGAATCTGATTTATTGGTAATATCACAACTGCCACCGTAACAGCCACATCCGAGGAAAAGACCGGAGACCATCCAGCCTATCATGGCTCCCCATACGGTAGAGAGAAACCAATCCTGTCGTATGGCGCATGAACCGGAGGTGCATCCGTCGAATTTCCAGTAAAGAAATCCTGCGATTGCTCCGATTGCTGTGTAGAATAACTTATTGGTGAATAACTTTTTCATATGTCATTATTTATTTTTGTTTTGGCCACATATGGAACTCGCATATGATGTTATACTCTTTGATGAGCATTAGTTCTTGCTCGTTTCATAGGATATAAATATATAAACTATTGTTTATGTAAATGAGCAAATTTTTTTATGTCTTCTTGCATTCGGAGATGCAACGGATGATGTCCATAACCTTCTCATGCTCCAATGAATAGTACATGTTGCGGCCTTCTCTTCTGAGTTTGAGGATTCCTTTGGCATGCATATCGGTCAGGTGATGAGAAATCAATGGCTGTGTGCATTGCAAAGCGCTGCAAATATCAGAAACGTTCATCTCCTGATTTTTGGACAATACGGTCAGAATCATCAGACGGTTTGCGTTTGATAATGCTTTCAGTATATAGGCTACACGTTCAAGTTCTTCTTTGCAAATACAGGGATCCATACTTTTGTTTTGAATTACACTGCAAATATATAAATGTATATTGATGTACGATGTATTTTGGCGGTTAAATAATGTTGTAGGGTGGTTTGTGTTTTATAATCGGTTGATAGCTAAGAGGTTTATTTGGAGCTGTAATTTGATTATTCAGGATAATATTTATAAATAAATTTCAGGGACTAAATTCGGGGCTGAATGAAAAAATCATTTACCTTTGTGGCGAAAACTTTAGGGGTGCCCCTTAAAAGGCTGAGATTATACCCTTCGAACCTGAACAGGATAATACCTGCGTAAGGAAAAAGTTGAGGACTTCCTGTATCTTCTCATTTTTCAGATTCGTTCCCCTAAAGTTTATTGTATCACCTTTTAATTCATACTGTTATGAAGGTATATGTAAACAATGAACCGCGGGAGATTACCGAACAAACCTTCCTTATTTCTCTATTATCCGAACTTAATTTGTCCGAAACAAAGGGCATTGCTGTGGCTGTGAACGATGAAATCGTTTTTCGTCAAAACTGGCCTTTCGTTACTCTTCAGGAAAACGATAAACTGACTGTTATTCGCGCCACGCAGGGGGGGTGAGACGATTTACCATTTAGCAGATTTACTATTTACAATTTAAAGGGAATATAAAGAGAAAAGCTCTGCTGGTTCTTCGTCCTTTTGTCTAATCTCTTGACATATTTCCTCCTTTAACTTCAAAATAACAATCACAATGAAACCATTAGTTATAGCCGGGAAGACTTTCGGCTCAAGATTATTCACCGGTACCGGAAAATTCAGTTCGTCACAAATCATGGAAGAGGCGTTAGTTGCTTCGGGAAGTGAGTTGGTAACCGTAGCACTCAAACGAGTTGATACCGGTAACGAACAGGATGATATTCTCTCACACCTTAATCATCCACAGATCAATCTGTTGCCGAATACTTCCGGTGTGCGAAATGCCAAAGAGGCAGTCTTTGCAGCCCGTATGGCGCGTGAAGCGCTGGGAACCAACTGGGTGAAACTGGAAATTCACCCCGATCCGAAATACCTGTTACCTGATCCTATTGAAACACTTAAAGCTACTGAAGAGCTGGCTAAAGAGGGTTTTGTGGTTATGCCGTATATTCATGCCGATCCTGTTTTGTGTAAGCGACTGGAAGATGCCGGTGCAGCCGTGGTAATGCCATTGGGCGCTCCGATTGGAACCAATAAAGGATTGCGCACGATTGATTTTCTCGAAATCATTATCGAGCAAAGTAATGTACCGGTAGTGGTGGATGCAGGAATTGGTGCACCTTCCCATGCTGCCTGGGCGATGGAAATGGGTGCTGATGCCGTTCTGGTCAATACTGCCATTGCTGTGGCCGGTAATCCGGTGGAGATGGCCAAAGCCTTTCGCATGGCGGTAGAGTGTGGCCGTATGGCTTACGAGGCCCGATTGGCGAAGCAGCTGAAACATGCTGAAGCGAGTAGTCCGTTGACTTCATTTTTGGGGTAAAGACCTCCCCTGTTCCTGCAAAGGAGGGGAGAAAGTGGGTTTTCGAAACTATAGATGTTTAATTGACTCTGCCCAATATAATGTGTTTGTGTAAAACTCCCTTCCCTTCGGGGAGGGCAGGGGTGGGGTCTCAATTTTATATATTATGTCATTCAAAGAACTATTCGATACTTACCAATGGGAGGATGTCGAAAAAAGCATAACAGCCAAAACAGCCCGCGATGTAGAAATTGCGTTGGCTAAAGATCGGTGCGACCTTGAGGATTTCAAAGCTTTGATATCTCCGGCGGCACTACCGTATCTGGAACAGATGGCGCAAAAAAGTCATCAAAACACTTTGCGCCGCTTCGGTAAAACGATGCAGCTCTATGTACCGCTTTATCTGTCGAATAAATGCCACAATTCGTGCGTCTATTGCGGATTTAGTGTGAAGAATAAAATCCATCGCCGGGTATTGACCGACAGTGAAATCATGCAAGAGGTGGAGGTCATCAAAGGAATGGGTTTCGAACATCTGTTGCTGGTGACGGGGGAATCTCCCCGTGAAGTGGGTGTTGATTATCTGAAGAATGCCATTCGACTATTACGGCCTCATTTTGCCCAGATTACCTGCGAAGTACAACCGATGGACCAGGCCGATTACGAGACATTGGCAGCCGAAGGAATGCACGGGGTGTATGTGTATCAGGAGACTTTTAACAAAGACCGTTACCCGGAATATCATCCTGCCGGTAAAAAGGCGGATTTCTATTATCGCCTCGAAACGCCTGAACGTCTGGGACACGCGGGTGTGCATAAAGTAGGGTTGGGCGCATTAATCGGACTGGAAGAGTGGCGCACGGAATTATTTTTCCTGGCAATGCATTTGAATTATCTTGAAAAGAAATTCTGGCAAACGAAATACTCTATTTCATTTCCACGCATGCGTCCGTTTACCGGAGGTTTTCAGCCGAATGTGATTATGTCTGACCGTGAATTGGTGCAGGCGATTTGCGCCTTCCGCCTGTTTGATAATGAAGTGGAACTTTCCATTTCTACCCGGGAGAGCGCTGCTTTCCGGGATAATCTGGTGAAGCTTGGGGTTACCGCCATGAGTGCAGGATCGAAAACGAATCCCGGCGGTTATGCTGTTTCTCCTGAAACATTGGAACAGTTTAATATTAATGATGACCGTACTCCGGTTGAAATCTGCGAGATGCTTCGCTCCAAAGGTTACGAAGCTGTATGGAAGGATTGGGACATCTCCATGATTGCACTTGAATCATGATGGAAGGGGATACGGAACGTTATTCGCGCCATCTGTTGCTGCCGGAAATCGGGGAGGCAGGTCAACGAAAACTGCATGGGGCATCGGTGTTGGTGATAGGTTGCGGCGGATTGGGTTGTCCTGCACTTCAATATCTGACAGCAGTGGGAGTGGGCCGAATCGGGATAGTGGATGCCGATGTGGTAAGTGTAAGTAATCTTCAACGCCAGATTCTGTTTGGAACGAAGGATGTCGGGAGATATAAGGTGGAAGTGGCGAAAGAGAAGCTTTCTGATCTGAATCCAAATATAACCTTTGATGTTTATCCTGAAATGCTGACGATGGATAATGCCGAAGATATTATTTCCCGATATGACCTTGTGTTGGATTGCTGTGATAATTTCCCGACCCGTTTTCTAATTGGAGATGTGACTGCCCGGTTGCAAAAGCCGTTGGTCTTTGGTTCGATTTACCAGTTTGAAGGACAGGTGTCGGTCTTTAATTATCAGCAAGGTCCTTCTTATCGGGATTTGTTCCCGGAAGCGCCGGATGGTGTTCGCCCTGCTTCTGACGTTGGAGTCCTGGGCGTTTTGCCTGGTGTTGTTGGTGCAATACAAGCTACAGAAGTTGTAAAAATAATTACCGGAGCGGGAGAAGTACTTTCGGGCAAACTCCTGATGTATGATGCGTTGAAAATGAACTTACAGGTTTTTCGGATCAAAGCCTGAAAATATTCTCTATAATAAGGTTATATGATAAAGAAGAGCTGGTCGATTGGACTTGCTCTTCTTTTGTTACAGGGGAAAACGAAATATGACAAGATTATTTTATTGCTCGCTCTTTAAAACCGCTCATTTTCAAGACTTATTTTGAAAAATAGCCGGGTCCTGATTATATTTTAAGTCCAGGGGCTTTGACGAAAGCAATTTGCTTCTAATTTTGTTAGAGATTTATACAGCTGATTACTTTGTCTATTCATGTATAGTACATTCAAATTTTCTTTTTCAATGACAAAATGCCACTTCAATAAAGGAAAACAGATGAGAACGCTACGAATTATTCTTCTAAGCTTAATATTTGCCGTCGGTTTAGGTACTTATGCCCAGACTGAACCGGAAGCTGCTCAGCCGGTCGTCACCGAACAAAACGCTCAACTGGCAGAAAAAACGGTAGATACCATTGTTCAGCCGGTTCCCGTTGTGCCGGAACCAAAGAAAAAGACCTGGCGCAAGAAACTGGTTTGGGCCAGCGATACGCTGACGACCAGCGACTATATGATGAGTATTGAACGCATCAATGACCGGTTAAATGATATTCTGGACAGTGCGCGTCTTGGCGTAGAAGTGGTGACTTTCGGTCGGAGAATTGATGACCTTACCAATGAAACGGAACGCATCCGACTTTATGTAAGCGAACGACAAACAGGAGTTCACATGAAGAACCTTTATTTGTATCATAATTTCCTGTCCAACCTTTACAGTCAGAATCAACGGACTCAACAAAATCTTAAGAATCTGTACAATCGTTTGTATCATTCCAAGTTAAGGCTGAAAGGGGCTATGACCGATTCTGTATTTAAGGCTTTATGTGCCGATTCATCGTTGCGGTGGAAGTTTAATGCCCGGATGGACCGTTTGCAAACCAAATGGTACACCAACGATAAACAGATAAGGGAGAAACTGAGAACACTTAATGCGTTGAAGTTAAATGCTTCCGAAAATTCGATTACCCTCTCCAATATGTTGAGTTCTCTTGAAACACGTATGGATAAGGCAAGTGAATTGCTTTGGGGAGAAGAGGTTAATTATTTATGGAAATCAGATAAATCATCTGACACAGACTCCAGAAAAACAGTTCAGTTTAGCCATAAACTGGACAGGGAATTCAAGGCAATCGGATATTATTTTTCCCAGACTTTATGGCAAAGAATATTTATTCTACTGATTACGTTGTTGCTTTTCGGATGGCTTTATTATTCACGGAATCTGTTGCATGAATGTCGGAATAACAACCGGAAACTGGCATTCCTTAATCTGAAGTATCTGAACAATAAACCTGTATCAGCTATTCTGGTGGTCGTTTTACTGATGATGCAGTTTTTCGATGCGTATGCACCAGTATCTTATCTGGCGATTGATTATTTGTTATTGATCATTGTCATTTCAGTCATTTTTAAAGATCAGTGGAAACGAGAGGTTTGGAAGGAGTGGCAGGCGATGCTGATTGTCGCATTGATCATTGTCATCACAAACCTTTTTGTGGAATCAACATTTATACAACGTTTCTGGCAATTGATGCTGTACGGTGTAATGATTGCGTATGTATCCCGATTTATCAAAAAACTAGATAAAAAGACCCTGTTCTACAACTGGATTAGATATGCCGCATTGACCAGTATTGCTTTAGCTTTTGTGGGAATAGTTGCCAACTTGTTTGGCCGGTTCTCCCTTTCTTGTTTGCTAGGCATTTCTTCCGTATTCGCTATTTTACAGGCAATTGCCCTGCCTGTGATGTATGATACGGTTCAGGAGATAGTTTTTCTACAAATCGAAAGTAGCCGGTTGCGTAAAGGAATTGACAGGCCGTTTGACCATCACATTGTAATCAGGAAGCTGAGATTACCATTAACATTTATCATCCTTATCTTGTGGTTTATCCTGCTTACCTCTAACCTGAATATTTATCCTGCAATCAGCAGCAGTGTGGATCAGTTTTTTAATGCTACACGTAATGTGGGAAGCGTATCTTTCAGATTAATCAGCATATTGCTCTTTTTTGCCATTATCTGGTTGGCGCATTTGTTGCAGCGTTTGATTAGTTATGCGTTGGGAGCTGTGGGCAGTGACCTTGACGATATCACCGAGGTCACTAAGGGACAGCACTCCCGCTTGTTGATGATTCGTTTGTTTGTGCTTTGTTCCGGTTATCTGTTGGCAATAGCGGCGTCGGGATTACCATTGGATAAAATTACTATTGTTTTGGGAGCATTGAGTGTTGGTATCGGTTTGGGATTACAGTCGATAGTGAATAACCTGATTTCCGGTATTATCCTGATTTTTGACGGTTCATTGCAGGTAGGGGATGAAATTGAAGTGAGCGGACAGTCCGGAAAAGTGAAAGAAATCGGACTACGGGCCAGTACCATCAATACGGCAGATGGAGCAGAAGTAATTATCCCTAATGGAATACTGACTTCTCAGAATATTGTTAACTGGACTTATACCAATGACCAACGCAGGGTGATGATAGAATTTTCTCTTTCTGGTGAAGAGCTGGATGCCAATGTGATTAATGAAATCATCAATGCCACTTTGGTAAATCAACCCCATGTCATTGGGAAAAAGAAACCGGTTATTCTATTTACCAAAGTCACTCCTGAAGCCTGTTGGCTGAAAGTTCATTTTTGGACTACGATTTCCAAACGGGAGCAGGTGAAAAGCGAAGCATTGCTTCATCTCAAGGATGGTTTTGCGTCAAAGGGAATGATGATGGAGTAAAAGGCTATTGTCTTGAATTTTCTACTAATTTTGCAAACGCCGGATTGAAATCGCTGAAGATGTGGATCCGGCGTTTAATGATTTGGGAATATATAAACCACAATACTCAATAATATGGAACAAAAAGTTGTGCTTATCACCGGAGGAAGTGCCGGAATAGGACTTGCTACGGCTGAAAGCCTGATGAATAAAGGTGTAAAAGTATATGCAGCTTCCCGTCGGGGAGGTGAGCCAAGAAAAGCAGTGAACGGCGCAGGAGAGTTGGTTCATGTTAAAATGGACGTAAACAATCCGGAAGAGATCGAAAGTGCAGTAGCTCAGATAATCAGTGAAAACAACCGCTTAGATGCAGTAATCTGTAACGCTGGTAACGGAATTGCCGGAGCCATCGAAGATACTTCAGAAGAGGAGATGCGTTATCAGTTAGAGACAAACTTCTTTGGTGCTGTAAAAACCATTCAGGCTTGTCTTCCTGTATTTCGTAAACAGGGTTATGGCAGAATCATTACCACTTCATCGGTTGCTGCCATTGTGCCTATTCCTTTCCAGGCATTTTATTCTGCTGGTAAATCCGCTTTGTTGGTATTCATGCAAGCCTTATCTATGGAGTTGAAACCGTTTAATATCCAGTGCTGTACTGTATTGCCGGGGGATACTAAAACAGAATTTACAGCTGCACGTAAATATACCGCTGCCTCTCAGCTATCAGATTCGGTATATACCAAATCAATGAAAACAGCTGTTGGTATTATGGAAAAAGATGAACAAAACGGAATGAATCCCGTAGATGTAGCTTCTAAAATTGTGAACCAGATATTTGCAAAACGGATGAACCCGGTAGTCGTTCCCGGTGTTCAGTATCAGTTTATTTGCTTCCTTTACAACCGACTGCCTGTGAAGTTCAGACTTTGGGTTGTCAATAAGTTATATAGTTGATCTTTTGTAATGATTTAGAGAGACAATCATATAGCTAAAAAGCTCCTTATTGCCTTTGTGGTAATAAGGAGCTTTTTTATCTTTTAGACGGTTTTCTTTCTATGAATCTTTTAGTCTGTTCATTCCATACCCAAATCTGAGGATGACAGTAAATGCAATCATCGAAAAAGCCTGATGAATCCGGAGGGTTTACGATTATCATGTAACTATCTTTCCTGTATTCATAACCTAATTCTGAAGTTGGACCGTCATATACTTTTCCCGTTTGAAGATCAACGATAGCACTACTCTTGCAAGGTGATCCGCATCCCCAAAATACGAAGCAATAATGACCGGCGAAGTTAACTCCTTTTGCCTGGTAAGTCTCGCTGATTCTGGTCTTATATCTCCGTGCTGTAATATTACTTTTGAAATTGATCTGAGCTTTAATACCTTTGAATGAGGATTTCACTTTAAAGTCCCTAAATGAGATATAAGGCTCAAAACGGGTTGCTGTGTAATTTATCTTTGTCCGGTCAATAGTTGTATCGCCCAGTATAATTACCTGATTGCTCTTCCAGATGGTATCCGTGTCATTCGTACGTCTGTCCGGTATTTCGGGGAAAATTGATATTGAAATACCAATAAGACAGAGTGAAAATAATATATTGTATTTCATGAGATTATCGAATTGGTGTCCAGTTTTGATCTGCATTTCTTTTTACAGGTCCGATATTCCCAAGGTCAATCGTAACGGCATTATCGGAATCCTTAAAATCATTTATATCCCAGACCAGACATATAGCGATCAATAAATCTTTTCTTACATCAGAATTAGCGTTGATATAATATTCGTCTCCTTTGAAAAC
This sequence comes from Parabacteroides sp. FAFU027, assembly GCF_022808675.1. Taxonomy (NCBI): domain Bacteria; kingdom Pseudomonadati; phylum Bacteroidota; class Bacteroidia; order Bacteroidales; family Tannerellaceae; genus Parabacteroides; species Parabacteroides sp. FAFU027. The sequence goes on along the minus strand of NZ_JAKZKV010000013.1, from coordinate 49,576 downwards.
CTTAATTCTGTTTTTACGTATTTCAGCAATCTGTTCTTCTTTATTGAATATTGCCAACTTAAGTCCTTGCTGGTGATGAATTTCGTATATACCTTCTGGAATTTTTAGTACAAAGTAATCATATAGCAGAGATTTTCCTTCAATGGTAAGATTAGAACCACTTTCGTACTCGATTTCATATGTTGGATGAAACAAGGTTATGTTCTTTGTTATTCTAAATTTCTCGATATTGAAAAGATCTGCTACCTTGATCTTTTTTTGAAAGGAGAATAATATTGATTCCGCTCTGCAGATAAGAGATTCATCTTCTCTGATGTCATATTTATCAGTCAAGAAAGAGAATTTCTTTTGGTAATTGTGAGATTCATACTTATTCGGTTTTGATGCTATTTTCTTTTCCTGAAATGCTCCAACTCTTTCAGATATGAATCGTAATCAGCACTTTTTGTTCCATTTTTTACAGCCAGTTCCTCGTAAAGGATTGCTTCCTTCTCCTTGTGTAAATCATACAGGATATGAGCGTAACAGTCTGCGTATTTGCTATTTTCTGGACTTGCCTTAATGCATAATTCTGCCCAACCGAGTGCCAATTTCAACGCTTTTTTGTCTTTGTATTTCATGTAATTTGAATAAACAAACAGACTTGCCGAATGATATTCATCTGCTGGTATATCTGAATTAGCAAAGTATATTTGGGCTTTCAGGAGAAAGTCTTTCCAGCTATCTTTATCTGCTTTTCGATATTCATAATAAGCCATAGCATTATAGAAATCGTTACTTTCTTTGTTTTGTTTAAATATCTCAGGAGCTATTTCTTTGAACCAGTAATATTTAGCCGAATCAGATTGGTATTTATCCATCATTTGTACAATCATTTGCACGACATCTTTCTTTCCGATCTTTGCTTCTGTTTTTTGTAGGTTATTTATATAGAAATGAAACATAGGTGATTCAATATTATTATCCCAACTTCTGAATAAGTTCCACGTATCAATAGAGTATTTCTGTTCATCACTTATCCGGTTATAATATTGATCCAAGAGTTTACGCGGATTTTCCATTGACATTGTAAGTCGGAAATATTGAAATAATGTAGCCGGATTCAGGTCTCCATTGGCTATTTTGTCCTGATATGCTTTCAGGTTTTTAGTGCTATCCAGAGCTACTTTGCCCAAATCGATAAACCACGAAAAACCTCCCATCAACTGGCCAATTGCCCGGTGGATAATTTCTCCTTTTTCATTTAGGTATATAAAGTCGGGTGTTCCTTTAACATTGAATTGCTTACAGATTTCTTTATTGCTTTTAGATTGGATATAGACGCTCATACAAACAAAGTGTTCATGATAATATTCACTCACTTCTTTTTGAGAGAATACATCCTGCTTCATCGAATGTTTCTTATTCTTTTCGTTCCGATCGAAATAGAGCAATAATTTTTTGTGTTTTTGTTTGGCAATGGATAATGCAGCATCCAAAGTCGTGTCGTTGATAAAACTGATGGTGCTGTTTTGTGAAAAAGCAGAAATAGAGAATAACAACAAAAGAGTAAAAAGTAGGTGTCTCATAATAATAGCTATAAGCGGAATGATAATTATTCTGTCATGGTAGATTGGGTATTGGACAGAAAGTTGAATGATTGGACATTGTAAATCCTGGAGATTTAGCAACTTAATCGGTCACGCCCGGGTACAATGAAATACTAAAGGCATGACCGATAAGAAGCAAATAGATATTGATGTTTTTACTTTCGTTTGTTGAGGATGACCCCAATACGCTCGCTCAGGTCTTTGTAGTGGATACGAGTCATGGCATCGGAGCCAGAGGCAGAAGCTGCATCGATTTTGCTTTTGAGGGATGCCAGATGTACTTTTACGATTGAGGGAACGTCTGTTTTGGCGACACTCTCGTTGATCATGGGAGTTCCGCCAATCTCATTTGTCGTTGTGAATACGGCATTGAACAGCTCGTTGACATAAGCCTTTTGCAGACTACGGCGATAATAATCCACCGGTTTACGGGTAGAGAGCTCTTCGTAGATGCATTTCTCCAGATCAGTCAGGTATTCATTTACCGAATAGGCTTTAGATGAAGAACCGGACATCTCAGACAAGCGGGTCAGCAAGGATGCACGTACCAGACTGGAGATATAATATCCGGCGCTGTTGCTGAAGTCGCGGTTCGTAGATGATGAGACCTTATTACTAAAAGACGGATTAGCGATCCAGTTGGGCGTATGGAAGAAATTACGGTTGAGGAAGTCGATAGCCTCTTTTGATTTATCTTTAGGCATATTGCCATACACATCTCCTTTTTGTTCGATGCTTTTGATATTGATATATTGACCACCGATGTTGTTGATGACATGACCGATATAGGTGAAATACTGTCCTTTCAGTACGCTGTACATATCGGTCAGGTTTTTATATTGGTCTGCCTCTTCTTTTGTCCATTCAGGAAGGCGCACAATAATTTGTTTCAGGTTACGAATACCATATTCATCAGCTTTCATATTGTCATCTCCAAGGTCTTCGGTAAGACAACGGGTGTCGGACCACATTTCACCACTTCCAAACCACAACCGTTTGTTGGTTGCCAGACTGTCAATGACGATCTTATTCAGGATCTTGCGCTCCTCTTCTTCGTCTTTTGCATCAGGTATCGGTCTATAGCCCCATTGGATGGCCCACATGTCGTAGTCGCCGATACGGGGGAAGAGACCGGCACGACCAACGTGATCTTCGGGTTGTGCAACATAGTTAAACCGGGCATAGTCCATGATGGATGGAGTATGACCGTATGCTTCTACCCATTTCCTATCGCGTAACTTTTCCACCGGAACGGTGCTACTTGAGCCCATGTTGTGGCGAAGTCCCAAGGTGTGTCCGATTTCGTGTGAAGAGACAAAGCGGATCAATTGTCCCATCAACTCTTCATCAAATTTCATTTTGCGGGCAGTCGTATCGCTCATAGCAGCCTGTATCATATACCAGTTGTGCAACAGGTTCATGATATTGTGATACCATCCGAGGTGGCTTTCGATGATTTCGCCACTGCGGGGGTCGTGTACGTGAGGTCCGTAAGCATTATTTATCGGTGAAGCAAAATAGCGGATTACCGAGTAGCGTGCATCTTCGAGACTCATGGTAGAGTCATTCTCCGGCCACTCTTTACCCAGGATGGCATTCTTAAATCCGGCACGTTCAAACGCTTTTTGCCAGTCGTTTATACCTTGTATAAGGTAAGGGCGCCACTGTTTGGGAACGGCGGGGTCGATATAGTAAACGATTGGCTTCTGTGGTTCCACCAATTCACCGCGTTTGAATTTTTCCATATCCTCCGGTTTGGGCTCAAGTCTCCAACGGGTGATGAATTTGGAGTTCTCCACCTTTTCCTGATGGTCAGAGTAAAAAGAATATTCATCGGCAAAGAAACCGACACGTGGGTCGAAGAGCCGTTTACGCATCGGTATTTTAGGCAATAGGATAAAAGAGGTGTTAAGCTCAACAGTGACGGCTCCGGTCTGGTAACCGCCCGGCACCATCATCATACGGTTGCCCATGGATGAGGTATTGGCGTTATAAGTTTTCAGTGTGCGTATCTCCGTATTGATCGGGTAAGTGGAGATGCGTTGGATGTAGGAGCGGTCACCCGCCAGGCCGGTGAGATTGTACATCTGTTTCACTTGTTGCGGGACAGAGATACTTTGGTTATCCCCATTAAAGAAGTCCGTTACATCAATCACGGCATTTCCTTTAGGAGAAAGCGTTTTGATTTCAAACGCGGCAATAATAGGGTCGGTATTGGAGTTTTTCACCGCCTTACTGATGGCATGGGTAGAGTCAGCTTTATTGATCAGGATTGAAACGCGCAGTAAAATCTTTTTATTGGGAGCTTTTTCCCAATACATGGTCTGTTCGTTGACCTCTTCCCCCGCATAGAAAGATACACCGGCCGGGGTCTTAGAGAAACGGGTGATGGCCAGTATTTCCCTTCCCAAGATGGAATCGGGAATCTCGAAGTACCACTTAGTATCGACTTTATGGACGGTAAGTAGCCCCTCCTGACTCACCGCTTTGGCGGTGATAATCTCTTTGAAAGGTTTGTAAAGTGGCTCTTTGACCTCTTTTTTCTTAGCCGTATCGGCAGCTGCAACCTGTTTTTTATGCTTTTTGCCAAATAAGGTGAAGTGCTTGCACGACTGGGTACCCAAAGCCAGAAGCAGCAGAAATAGAATTGATAATTTTCTCATGTGTGATTATTTAAGTGTGTCAGATTCTTTGGAACGTAATGCTTTAATGGTAAATGTTTAAACGAAATCGAATGAGAAAGGAATGGGAAAAGTAAGATATCTCCCGGATGCTGCAAATTTAACAAAATATACTAATCATCGAGAACGGAAAAAGGAAATAATATATTTCATTTCTCATTCCGTGAGCTAAAAAAACTTCATTCAATAATTCCGGGAATATTACACATTAATCAAATCTCACCTGACTCCGAATGTTTTCATTGTAAATTGGAGAAATGGTGGTTAAATGCAGGATGTGTCAATATCTGCATTTCTGTCCTATCTTTGCATATTGAAAACGTAAAACGATTCATAAATGAATTCATCAACCCTTCAAATAGACGAACAGGTAGATGCCTCCGACTTTGCCGACTTGTCGTTGGATATAGCCACTACGCTATTGGCTTCGGGTGCACATTGTGGACGTATCTCCAACAACCTGAACCGAATGGCAAAGCGTTGGCATTTTGATGTGCAGTTGCAACTCTCATTTATCGGTGTGGTCATGAATGTAACCAGCCAGACAGATCCGTTGCAGACAATCACCCGGTATCGCACCACACCGCCCCATTTTGTCCATCTGAGACTATTGACCGAATTCAGTCGCCTGACCTGGAAAGCAGCTGACGGTGATCTTTCGTTTCAAGAGGTAAAAGAGGAGACGGCACGCATCAAAAATATCAATCACTACAGCTATTTGTCAATTGCCGTGGCGGTGGGAATATCGTGTGCCTGCCTCTGTCTCTTGCTCGGAGGAAGTCTGATGGACGGAGTCATTGCCTGCGTGGCCGCTTGTGTCGGCTCCATCGTTCGAAACTTTATTTCGCAACATAAATTCAACCCCCTGATGTCATTTGTCATCGCGTCATTTGTCACAACCATGATCTCCGGCGCCAATATGATATTGGGATGGGGGACAGCGCCTGAGGCCGCACTCGCTACCTCCGTACTCTATCTGGTACCGGGCGTTCCGTTGATCAATTCATTGATAGACCTGATTGAAGGACATCTCTCTTCGGCCTGGAACCGGGCGCTTTTCGGCGCATCTATTCTGTTGTGTATCGCAGTGGGAATGATCCTGAGTATTTCATTATTGGGTATAAATAACTTTTAGCCATGACCGAACCGTTGATTTTACATATATTGCTTGACTTCGGACTCGCTTTTGTAGTCGGGTTTTGCTGGGGGATCCTCTTTGGTTCTCCTAAAAGCGTCTTATGGGTGGCCGGTCTGTTGGGAGCCCTTGGACATAGCCTTCGCTTCGTCATGTTACAGGCCGATCTTGGACTTATATCGGCCACAATGATAAGTTCCATTACCATCGGTCTGATCGGTATCTATTGCGCGCAAAAGGTGCATCATCCGCCGGTGGTTTTCACCATGCCTGCCTTTATCACTATGATTCCCGGACTATACGCTTACCGCACTATGCTGGGGTGTATCAAACTAACCGATCCGACTATCCTGCAACGCAATCCAGGGATCATCGGGGAGATTGGATACAACCTGATGCTGACCATGTCGTTGTTATTTACCCTTGCGATCGGGATTTCCATTGCTGCACTGTTGTTCAGAAGTAAGAGTGTCCGCGAAATCAACTTTGGGAAGAAACCGAAGAAAGAAGGTAAATGATATTGTTGGGAAATAGCCATGCTCATTAAAGAAAATCATTTTTAGGGTAATGTCATATCGGGAGTGTTCATAATCAGATGGTAGTAGCCTCACGAGAGGTGGTAGAAGAACAACGATAGCCGGTCGCAGCTTTACGATAGGTGGTAGTAGAATCACGACAACCGGTAGAAATATTACGAGAGGTGGTAGAAGAACTACGATAGCTGGTCGCAGCTTCGCGATAGGTGGTAGTAGAATTACGACAGCCGGTAGAAACATTACGAGAGGTGGTAGAAGAACTACGAGAGCCGGTCGCAGCTTCACGATAGGTGGTAGTAGAATTACGATAGGTGATAGTAGCTTCACGAGTGCCAGCAGAAGGATTCGGATAGATGATAGAATGGTAACTGTTTTTTATTATTTGAGTAAATGGGCCGGGGCAATATTACTTTTCTTTTGACCTTCAAACAGGGAAAATGACCGGAGATGAATTAATTATTTTGAGTCAGGGTTGCGTATTTCAACCGGATTTATGACCTTTGCGCCCCGAATTCAACAGGGATTAGTTACAATATTCTATCTATTCCGGGAATAATAGATATTAAAAGCATTCTCAACCACGCATATTCAATAAGCCTCCCGATTCCAAAATGTCATTTTGCTACCGGCCGACTTTACTGGTGTTTTACCCGAACTGACTATTTCTGAAATATAAGGAAATAGCAGCTATTACCGCTCTTTATTGAACATTGCTGGGATGTGATGCCATCTGAAACGATGCATTATCCTTTTTCAAATCAATAAATATTCAACAAAATGAAAAGACTAAAAACTCTACTCTTGGCATGCCTTGTCCTGAGCGTAGCCCTCTGTAATGCTGCGGAAAAGAAGCAAAACACTCCGGCCGTAGTAAAAAACAGCATCCACAAGATCGCCCGTGCCGATATTCAAACTCCCGACGATGCGATTCTGGAATTGAAAAACGGAAACAAACGTTTCTTGCAGAACAAGCCTGAGAACACTAACTACAAGGAACAAATTGAGCAAACCAAAGGGGGGCAGAAACCTCTTGCAGCTGTCCTTACTTGTATGGACTCGCGTGTACCGCCGGAAATTATCTTTGATCAGGGAATTGGTAATGTATTCTCTATCCGTGTGGCAGGAAACATCGAAGATGAAGATATCCTGGGCAGTATGGAATATGCCACTGAACATGCAGGTGCAAAAGTGATCGTGGTGTTGGGACACACGCATTGCGGTGCCGTAACCGGTGCTGTTCAGAATGTAAAACTGGGCAATCTGACTCACTTGCTGGAGCACATCCGGATTTCTTTGGCAAACAATGTGGCCGGTGATAAGGTTGTCGATGAAACGGCTAAAAACAATGTAAAGCAGACTATCAAAGAACTATACGAGAAGAGTGAGATCCTGCACGAGATGGTGGAGCAAGGTAAGCTCAAAATAGTTGGCGCTTTATACGATATCGAAACCGGAAAGGTTGCTTTTATGGAGTAATCACCTATAAGGTACTAATCTGAACATAAATCAACAGGCTGTCTCACGTTCATTTTGAGGCAGCCTGTTTTATTTAAGGATGAACGGGAAGTTTTAATCTTTTAAGTTCATCTTCAGTTGAATTGTTGTATGTATTAAAACAGAGTGTATCTCCTGAAAATATTTATGGTAAATGCAATTCAGATTTTTACTGAAAGGATACACTTAGTCATCAGCTGCCGTACATAGGAAATCATTTCCATTATTCGCCTTTTTTCTTAAGCCTGAGTAAAACGACTGTGTCATAAATAGTCATAGTCAGGCCCAGTGCGAAACAAACCCAGAATCCCCAAAGCCTGGTCTCGTTTACTATATTGAATCCATTTTTTGAAATAGAAAACATAATCAGGGCAATGATATTAATCAGGTGAAAAATGTTGTTGTAGTCTTTGCATTTTATGATTAGACTAATGATCCATAATATATATGCAATAGCCAGACTAACTCCTAATTGCCAGTAAAAAGACATTTCTATTAAATAACCGATTCCTGTATATTTCCCTTTAGGCCTGAGTAATATATTCAGGACTTTCGATTTGGCTGATAATTTTTCGGTTAGGGTTGAGTCATGATCAGAAGTATATGACTGGGTTACTATCATTGCAGAGTCGGTGTTTGCATCAGAAACTTTATCAATTATATGATCTGCAAGTTTATCTACCTGTAAGGCAACACCTGTTGAATCAGCGGGAATATTACTCGCTGGTTCAGCTTTCTTTTCAACACATCCTTGAGGGAAAAATGGGAGAAGAAAGGTCAATAGTAATGCTGTTTGCAGAAGAATAGAAATTCTTTTTTGTGTTTTCATAAATCTTTGGGCGTATGAAGTTTCAGAATTAATTTTCACTATAGATTGGCGATTTCAGTATTTCCCGTAGTCCCACCTGATTTGTAATGTCTTCAAGCAACCATTTGTTGTTTACGCGGATAAAATGGTAGAAGTCTTCAAACTCAGTAACCTTTTTCCTGACATTTTGAATTACCTCTTCCGTCTCTTCATCTATGGTATAATCCTGGATGGTTCCGAAAATATATGCAGTAAAGCGATCTTTGTTATTGTCGGTATAGTCTTCACAACCTAAGATCTTTACCTCCTCGATCCGAACATGGTTGAGCATGTTGATCTCTTTTCTGGATTTCATTTCATCCAATATCTCCTGTAGTTGAACTGTTAGTTCCGGAGTCAGTTCTGATATAATTCTTTCAAGCTCGTTCTTTTCCCAGGCTACCTGCATTTTATAAAACAGATCAGATGCCAGGGATTTCATATTTTCGACGTTCCAGAATGAATCAGTTTCACATATTTGCTCAAGTATTTGTGTGGTTTGACCTTCTTTTTTATGAACGGAATACATTCGGATGCAATATCTGACAATTAAGACCAGGAAGAGTCCAAGTATGGAATAACCACCGATCATAAACCAGGTCCAGTCTCCGCCACCTCGCAAATATCTCATGTAATAAAAACTACGGCTAAATCCACCGCCATATCCTCCATGAAAACCACTGAATCCGAATCCACCAACGCCACGAGCAAAAAGGGCATTTGTCGTGATTATCAAAAATAGAGTAAGAGAATAACGATTAGGTAAGTGGTTTATCATGAGGCTTTAAATTTGAATATAATCGATATTTATGCGATTACTTTAAATCAGTTCTCTATTCCGATAATAAGTGCTTATGGCTTATTCTAGTTTGATTGTAACTTCAGCGATTGAATTAACGCCCATGTTTTTGATTTTAGCTGGAATCCATTTGGTATTTTCAACAGTGTTCTTCGCTAAATTCAGCAGATAAAGACGATGTTTTAGGTTATAGCCGTGTTCATTTGTTTTTGAATCATTAAAAAGAAAACTGAAGCTTTTCACTTTAGCTACACCTGTTCTGTCAATATATATAGTTAGATAAATGGCAGCATTTGATTTTTGATCCCTTTTATATCGATAATCTTTCGGATATTTGACTTTACTGTTGAATACTCTTTGAAGAGCACTATGATTATATGATTCATCGATGGTATCTCCCGGAAAGTAAGCTTGTGTATCCCAGTCATCATTAAATCCTGTATTTTCAAAAATATTATCTGGATGTTTTGTGATATACAGACTATCAGCTTTGTATAAAAGAGAGTCTATGAAGTTTCGACCATATTTTTCATCAATTTTCTCCTTCATAAGCTCGCAATAACAATGGTCATTATAGAACTCATGTCTTATGTCTGGTAATATCTTATCTTGATATTTAATCTGATATTTCCTTAATAAACTATCCATCTCTTTTTCGGGTCTTAAAGGAATACAGAGAGGACCTCCAATATAATTGCAATATACAAGATTGTTATTCCGAATGTCTTCTTGGGCTAGCTTAAGTTGATTAATACATGCTGTATCAAAAGGATTTACCCTGTAAAGAATTGATATTTTGTTTCTGCTGTTACATGAAATAAATAGTATTGTAATGAAAATAAGTAGTAAAGGGTAAGCTTTCATACATTATTATGTTTTGTATGGAACAGATATTAGAATAATCAATGTCTGTTTTTATCGTATTAACTATCGGTTTTTTTATTGAGAATAGACCCAAAGGTACTGACTAAAATTAAATGTCAGTTTAGAATTGCATTTGTTTTGCCTCTCAGTTTATTCAGATTATGTCTGTTTTGATTAATGAATGGGTTTTTAGAAATAAAAACAGGCTTTAGTTCAGGTGATATGATATATCTTACTCCAAACTGATTTCAGAAACTAGTCAGGATAAAATAAGAGGTCATTTCTGATTGAACGCTGTTATAAGCTTAAGGGTAACCTTCTTCATCTGTTTAGTGTCACCCGAAGTGGCAAGATGCTGTTTTGCCTGATTGACCAGTTTGTTCTGTTTGAGTATAATAGTTGAACCCATCGTCACTCAGGGCGAAGCGTAATTGTTCGCCATTAGGAGTGTTATTGGAAAAAAATACAAAGAGATAACTGCTGAAGGGGGATTTTTTCTTGTCCTGTGCATTTACATTCATGCTCAAACCAAACAGTAAACAAACCAGAGTGATTCTGGTAGAAAAGCGGGTTGTCATGTGATAGTGTGTGTTTAAGTGTAATTTATACACAAAGATAGATGTTTATGTCTAAATATGAATTTCAGCGATTTATCTGCATCCATATTTACTCTGTTTTATTAAATGCCGGAGAGAATAAAACATAAAAAATCCGGCTTAAACATTCCCGGAATGTTTAAGCCGGAAGGAGCAGGTGCTTTATTGTTTAAATCTTCTTTCCGATGTAGAAGACATATCCGTAATACGCTTTGTATTTGTCGTACAAATTAGCCTCCTGCCGTTGGTAGGAGACTAGCTCTTCAGCTGTTTTATTTCCCGGATATTTATTGAGGAAAGCCTCCTGTGCTGCAACTTGCGGTGCATAGAAGTGATCTGTCCAGCAATTTTCAGGCAGGATGAAAGTGGCTACAGGGATATATCCCGATTTTTGCATCTGGGCGACTTTGTTGGGTATTGTATCTATTTCCGGATAAGCTTCTACCCAAAACCGCTCAATCTCTTCGGGGTGTTCTTCGGTAAACCAGGATGCTTCCGTAACTGCGATATATCCGCCTTTTTTCAGGAACCTTCGCCATTCATTTAATCCCCGTTCGAAGCCGATATTGTAGATGGCGCCTTCCGACCAGATTAAATCCAACTCTTCGTCCTGAAATGAAAGAGCACACATCGAACCTACGATTCCCTTTACTCTGTTTTGAAGATTGTGTTTAGCGGCATTGGCATTAAATAGGTCGATAAATGCCGGAAACAGGTCGATACCCGTAATCACTCCGGGTGCATGTTGTGCCAGTATCATTGTTTGGCCTCCGGTACCGCAGCCCAGGTCAGCAATACGGGAATCATCTGTCAGGTTATCAATAAAACCTATTGCATCAATCGTTACTTCAGGGCTTCCGGGTCCTTGCCGTTCCATTCCGGAGAAGTATTCGCAGATCAGATTGACGTCAAATTCATGAATGGATTTATTATCGTTACTCATGGTGAAAAGATTTATATCGTCAATTGGATAACCTCATATTGAATGATAAAGGTTGTTTTGTCACAATGCCTGTCATTCTAAACATTTGATGTTTACTCATAAAACACAAAAAGGGGGGCATTTGATTTTTTCTCAGGAAAAGAAAAACGGATAGCGGGGTAGAGGTAGATAGCTGAAAAACGGAGATGTCCCAAAAGCCGGAACTATTGAATTGAAAGCAAAGTGTTCGTATTCAGGTATCTATACCTTTGCTTCATTACATTCAATTCAGGCCTTTGGGACAACCTCTTGTTTTTTCAATTGGAATTAATAAACGGAAGAAAAGCCTTATTTCAACCAGATGCTTTTTTTAGGAGGGTTGCCGTATGACTCAAACATGTCCCCGTTTTCTTTCAGGACCTCTTTGAGTTCAGATACAGTGAATTCATATCCGTCAGCAATCGCTAATTCGACGAATTTTTCTTCTGACAATGCATTATCATACTTGATACGGTACTCTTTGTCACTTCCTCCTTTGATGAGTAAATCTTCTACACTTTGTTTTGACATATCGCGCTATTTATTTGTTGTTGTTTCATTGCAAAGATATGCATAATAACACAATGTGCAAATTTAATATAGCAAAATGCGTTATACAAGTGTTTTTATATTGACAAAGCGCATTGTTTTGTGTTGTTTGTGTGTGAAAATGATATATGGGTGTTTGTTGGTGGCAGAGAGATTTAATATCCTGTTATTCCAATCTTCAAAATGTCAGATTCACCAAACAAAACCTAAAAAACTACAAACAGGTAGCCTTTGATTGTGCCGTTTTGAAACAAAATGCCTATCTTGAGCTATCAATTAATCTTAAAGTCAAACCAAAACGACACTTTATGCGTCTATTATATATCAGTATTGTTCTCTTTTTTCTACTTCCCGTTTCCTTGCTGGCTGCTGATACGGAAGCCGTTGAAGGAAAAACAGCTTACCCTTTTTTAATTCATACTCCTGAAACTTCTTCTGTAGAAAAACAACCTGTTTTTATCTTTTTGCACGGACGTAGCCTGTGTGGCCACAACCTGGAAAGAGTGAAAAGATATGGCGTTTTGTATGCCATGGATAAAGGCACGGACGTTCCGGGTATTGTAGTGGCTCCTCAGGCACCCGGAGGTTGGGATGCCGATAAAGTGATGGAAGTGGTGGACTATGTATTGAAAAACAATCCGAATGCAGATGAATCACGTATCTATGTGTGCGGTATGAGCCTGGGCGGATATGGTACGATGGAGGTTGCAGGGAAATATCCCGACCGGATTGCTGCTGCGGTTGCTATCTGCGGTGGTGGTAATATCTCAGAGGCTGAAAATCTGGCCAAAGTTCCCATCGAGCTTTTTCATGGTACTGCTGACCGGATTGTTCCGATTTCTGAATCAAGAAAGATCATGAAGGCCATAAAGAATGTAGATGAAAATGCAAATGTCACCCTGACTGAGATTAAAGGAGGTACTCACGGTAGTGTGGAAAGATTGTTTCATCAGCCTGATATTTATGAATGGTTACTTCAACATACGAAGTCAAAATCCTGAAAAGAAGATATAACATAAAAAAAGCATCCCTGGTGGATGCTTTTTTTGTATAGAGAAGTCTCTATTTCACGGTTTCATCAATTTCGATAATCCCGAACGTATTATTATCCGGGTCAAGAAAATATCCTTGCCAGCATCGGTTGGGGACTGCAAACTTGGGCATAGCCACTTTTCCGCCTGCTGAAAGAATTATTTCTGCCGTCCGGTCAAAGTTTTCCACCTCGATGGAGCAGGTAAATGCATTTGTACCGCAAGCCTGTGGAGGTAGTTCAGCCGACCTTTTCAACATTCCACCGTATAAACCTGGTGTCTCGATATGATAATATTCAATGGGTGCATTTTCGATCTTAATGAACTTCCACTGAAAAACCTTTTCATAAAACTCCTTTTCCCGTTGAGGATTGGAGGATTGAATCTCAAAATATCCGATTGCATTCATATTGTTTTTGTTTTTGGTAAAACCAGATAGATAAACAACAGGAGTGGAAAAAGGTTTTGGAACCCGACCGGATCAATCGAATTCTATCCAGTCGGTTTTGTTATCTGAAGGGTTATTGAAAACGATAGTATATTCAAAGGCTGAATATTTTCCGGTACTCTTCTTCCAGGTAGGAGAGAGTTATTTCACTCTGGTACTTCCCGTGAATGCTCAATATCCTTTCGCTTAATTTAAAAGCATACTCAATCATCTGCTCATCCACACCTATAACAGTCAAAACCAGCGGGTCTATTGAGATGTCTTTACCTTCGTGAATAAAAAGTTTAGCTGATTCCGGTTCATGAAAATATACATATTCTTTTCCCATGACAGTAGTACTTTATCCTATACAAGTGAGGTTTTGGGGGTTACTCATGTTTAACAAACTGAAGTAACAGCCTGTTCTTGTAAAAGGTAATAAATGCGGAGTTATAACAAAGGTTATAGGACTCTGCAATTCCCCATCTCTGTAATGAAATAAAAGGTCATTCCCTGATATTTCCCTACCTTTGCACCCGATTTCAACAGCGTGCTATCATAGCCTGTTGTCTAAAGTCTTACATCTTCATTCTAAAAATCCGAAACAATGATCCTTGCATTATATCTGACCAATACATGTGATAAAAAACAGTTGATCCGTGCCATCATGCAGGAGAACCTCCTGGCAGATCACATCGATCTGACCGGCTTGCACGGTTTGTTGCACTCTACTATTACTATCGACAAATTAATTGATGATGAATACCGTCACGACCGTTTTCCGATACAGACGGAGGACAATGATAGCCTTGAATCCATGTCGAGCGGACAGCAAAAGAAAGCCCTGCTGAACTACTTGATTGAACAGAAGCCGGACTATCTGGTGCTCGACGATGTCTATAGTAATGTAGATAAAGCCACACAGGTTGCCATCCGGGAAAGGCTGACCAATCTCTCGGTTGATAGCCGCTTGATTCAGATTGTATTCCGGAAAGCCGATATACTGCCTGCCACGCAGATTGTGCTGAGTATGGATGGTGAAAATAGTATCATAAAGACAGAACGCTACTCTGATTTTATGCAGCATACGGCATCTGCATCGCAGTACGAACATCGCTTTCGTCTGCCGGAAGGTTATACGGGGAGTCATTGCGAAGCCGATCCTCTGATAGAACTGCGCAACGTATCGGTGCATTATCTCGATAAGCCGGTGCTCGACCGTGTAAACTGGAACATTCGCAAAGGAGAATTCTGGCAGCTGGTAGGACCTAACGGTGCAGGAAAGAGTACGCTGATCACGCTGATTACCGGTGATAATCCGCGTGGGTACGGACAGGATATGATGCTCTTCGGGATGAAAAAAGGTTCGGGGGAAACCATCTGGGATATCCGTAAGCAAATTGGTTACTATACACCAAATATGACCACCCGCTTTACCCGAAATGATTCGGTATTGAATATGATTATTTCCGGCTTCAATGATTCAATTGGTTTGTACGCTGAGCCGACAGATTACCAGATTTATATGGCTGAGCAGTGGCTTACCATGCTTGGGAATTCGTTCCGAAATAAGTCATTTCAGGATCTCTCTATCGGACAACAACGTATGGTGATGGTCGCCCGAGCGATGGTGAAACATCCGCCGCTTCTGATTCTGGATGAACCGACCATCGAACTGGATGAGGAAAACAGCCGCCTTTTTATTGATATGGTCAATGCCATCGCAGCAGAGAAGCAGGTCGCTATCATCTACATCTCACACCGGGATGAGGAGGATCTGAAGCCGTCTCATGTCTTTGAATTGGTGGCTTCGGAGAAAGGATATACCGGTGTGGTGAGGGGATAAGCTGTAAGTTGGTTATATCATAAAAAACATCCTGCTTTTGCTCATAATGATTGGGCTAAAGCAGGATGTTTTTATTTGGAGATTAAGACAGTATCTTGAACCAAGGGCTGAGCGCAGCGGGATTTGGAAGAAAAATGCGCCAGCATTGGCTCTTTATTGCAGATTAAGTTCTCCAAATGTAATCGTATTCTTTGAACCTGCTAGTCCATCAAATACAGTTTCATAATTATACTTTGATAGAAGTAAAGTATTGTCATTTTGTTTGTAGAAGAACCCCGGACACATTAATAATGCGGTTTTATAATCTCCTATCAATTCTTTAAAGTTTTCATTTCCATTTTTATCCAGTGTCATGCGAACTGTCTTAGCTTTTTTATAAGAAAATGATAACACTCCTGTTTGTATTAGATTGAATATAAATGTCATATTATCGTCCTTATCATATGACAAGAAATAACTTCCGGTTAAACTACCCAAATCCTGTACATATTCATATTTTGGGATTTTCTGAACCCATTTTACACTGCCATCTGCATTGAAAGTTAATACTGACAAATCATCATTGTAGTTATACGTTGTTATATTATCTCTGAATCTTATTATTTCTTGTTTGTATTTCTCGGCTACAACATCAAAACTTCCGTCTTTTCTAAAATGAATAGAATTTATTTTATAACCGAAATTGTTCTCAAAGTCCTTGCTTTTTAGGATTTTATCAAGGGACTTTTCTTGCGATTTCATATCCAACCCTTTAGTCAAAAAAGAAGGAGAAAATTCCTGAGAGTTGACCGATTTTAGTTTAGCTAATAATGGTTCTATGACAAATGAAAAACAACCGACCGCACTTGTCGTTCCGGGTCTAGCATAAAGACCTGCACAAATAACTTCTCCTTTTTCATTTACGGATAATTGTTCGCTGGTGATAAAATTGTCATCTTTCAATATCAAAGCAAGCGATTTTGGCTCACCTCCTCCTTTAGGATAACATACTGCCCAAATGCGGCTGTGTTCAAAATGTTTATTGACATCCTTTTCATTCTCGAAATTTCGCTGCAATCCATACAGATTACCCTCGTTGTCGATGTAATAATTACTTTCATAATTGACCCCTGATTCAGTTAAGGCTATTGACGGGCTGCTCCATTCTTTATGAAGTGTTTTATCTAAGACTTCTAAACCGAATATTTGACCTTTCTTCGATTTACAAGAATATCGTAGTAAAAAATGGTTATTGATATATTTGAAGTCAAAGTACTCCAGGGAGGCTTTTTCTCCTCCGGCCAATGCTTTGTAATCAATTTCAGTTATCTTATTTATATCATCGTTTGATTGTAGCTTATCCAGATTGTAGGTTTCATGAAATAAGAAAGACTTATTCAGTTTATTGTTGTAGTAACTGCTGAAAATATGCAAGGTATCATTGATAAAATAATGTCCTACAATATTTAATTGATATTCTTTTCTTTTCAATTGAATATCACAGAGCTCATTTTTACCGGTATTCTTGTTGTGTTTTACAATAAAGTTAGTCTCGTCAAAATTTACCTTCATGCCATGACCATAATAGTAGATATAATTACTGTCAGTTTTGAAGATTTCAACATTAAAAAGTAAACCTCTTTTGTGATATTGCTGCTCAATACCCCATTTGATGCTATCTTTCTGTGCATAAGCATTAACAAAGAAGCCTGCTGTTAGAAACAGAGATAAAAGAATGGATAATTTCCGTAGTTTAAATGTTTGTCTCATGTTGATTATTGTGTATGATTGATAATAGTCTAAAATACATATCCAGCTTTAAATGATACAGGAAATACAAGTCGTTGCCTGAAATCATTCGCAAGTGATTTGTCTATGATATTTGAATTGTATATATAGCTTACGCCATCTAATGAGTATTCTAAATTGAATCCGGCACCAATTTCTAAGTCATATGACAGGTGTCGCCCTTTAAACCATTGATAGCCTAAAGCAATATTGAACTCATATGATTCTACCTGATCCCCATGTCTGCGATAACGAAGAGGGATGCCGATATGTAAAGATTCAAAGCCATTACCATAAAACAATGGCTGTACATACAGACTGTAACCGCCCTTCAGTTCATTGTAAAGTGGATCTGTGGCAAATATAGGCTTTATGACCGGGTGAAAGAAATTCTGTGTTAGCAAACCGACACCACCCTGCAACGACAGATTATTATTAAACCTGTGTTCGAAGATTACCGGGATATTAGCTAAGAGCATCTGGGTAAAATCAGTTTTGATAATGTTCTTTGTTGCAGTTCTGCCTCCATCATCAAGATATTGCTCGATGTTATTCATCTGTGAAAATGCAGGAATACAATAGAATAATAGCAAATAAAGGATTATTTTCTTCATACAAATACGATTGAATTTATTTTCTGGGTTTTATTTGATTTTCGAATATATAACCGGGTTGAAACCTGAAAGCAAGGAGAAAACAATTAATCATCGGCAGTCCATGTCCGGATAGAGACTCATAAGATGTACCCGTGTACCTCACATCAGCGATGTTGTAATATGGGATCTGGTTCACATACGAAAAGGTTATGCCCATTTGAGTTGCGTATTTTTTAGAGCTAGGGTATTCGTCGATGAAGTTAAACGCAAGTCCAATTTGGTTCATCCACATTTTGGAATACGATTTAAAGCTATAGAAGGTCCCCAAGCTTCCCCAGGGAGAGCTTCCCAGATACAATTTGGGCTCCAAATGAAAAGAGACTCCAAGCTTTTTATTTGAAAAGTCAGGGTTCAATATGAAAGGGAAGTTAGGCTTATAAATCTCTTCAAGTTGTTTTTGACCAATAATGTCAGAAAAAGTATAGGGTAAGATTATTCCGGGACCTAATTCAAATCCCATGTTGTTATCAAACCTATGTTCCCAGATAATAGGCAAGTGTCCATCTAAAAGGGAGAATATGTTCGTTTTGAGTATGTTTTGAGAATTATCAGTGTAATACACCCTCTTGGGTACGTTTTTATTATTGAGGAGGTATTGTTGGTATATTGAATCACTGGTTTGAGCGAAAAAGGTTCCACTAAATAGTAATATACAGAGATAAATAATAGTAAACTTCATTGTTGATAATTGACAGTAATTGAATATAATCAAACAACTAATAATGTAACAGTTAGAGATTTGCTGATAGATCAATTCATCGGTTTGATTTAATAGGATGCTCAAAAATATATCCTACCTGAAATCTAAGATATAATCGGAAACAACTTACTTTGGGTAGCCCATGACTGGAAAGGTCTTCAGATTGTTTACCCATGTATTTCACATCCGAAACATCATTGAATGGTATTTGAGAGATATAAGAAAAAGCAAAAGTAGGTTGAATTGCAAATTTGTCAGTGTCAGCAATATAAGTGTATGCTAGTCCGACTTCATTGATGAATAGTTTCGAATATGATTTGAAACTGTAAAATGTACTTATACTATTGAAGTGTGATAATGCAGTAATCTGATGTTCGGTCTTATAATATATTTTAGGTTCTACCCGAAATGAGACGCCTAATTTTTTATTTTCAAAATTAGGATTTGTAACAAATGGAAAGAAATTGGGATATGCATCGCTTGACCCCTTTCCAAGTATATCAAAGAAAGTATATGGCAACAATATTCCGGGTCCGGCATCAACTCCAAAATGATTATTAAACCGATACTCCCAAATAATCGGGAGGTGTCCGTCGGCAATAGATATGATATCAGTCTTTATTTCATTTTTAGAATCACCCGGATAATACGTTCTTTTAGCGACATTACTGTTGTGAAGGAGGTATTTTAAATAGGTTGAGTCATTAGATTGAGCAAAAAGACCAATAGAGAAAATGAATAAAAATATGATAGATGAAAATTTCATGCTTTATGATTGTTGATGTATTTTAAATGAGTGTCCATGATGTAGCTTGAACGAAATAAAACGCTTCGTTTAACTACAGATCACCACCTACAAGCAATAGTAAAGTTGTCTTGTCTCAATTGATCAGGATTTTTCTGGATAATGAAAGATCTTGATTCCCGATTTTATAATATAGAGCCCTTTTGGCAATATAATCACAAAAATGTGGAACCCACAGTGCTATTAAGTCTACGGAAGTTTGTCGTTTCATTGAAAGTAAATCTCCGGATTTATCCTTAAATGTGATAACAAATGCAAATATAGCCAATTCACCCTAAAATTCGGCTTACTTATCTTTTGAAAGCTTCATTTCATCACAACAAACAATCATCTTTTGTCTAAAACAGACCTAATTAGTATGTTAGAGACCCATTTTACGAAAAAAGAAAGGGAAATGATAGTGACAAAACGTTATTCAACGCAAAAAGAAAGGGAAATCATATTGACAAAATGGTTCTCAACATGTAAAATAGCATTTCGTCATACCAAATTCCGCTTTATGACGATCGAAAAGGCATTTTGTCATATCCTTTAGGGCTACTTTTTGCGCGAAATGACGTTTCGTCAATACAATGAGGGATGTTTTTGCTGGAAGATGATGGTTTGTCGGAGCATTTTCCATCATTTTAGAGGTGGAATTACTCTTCATTAGTGGAAAGATTGGCTTACGAAGGAGAGGAAAACAAAACATCCTGCTTTTGCCCGATAATAATTTCGGTAAAAGCAGGATGTTACTTTTATTGTCTTTGAGGTTCCTGTAAGGACGTTTAGCTGATGGTTTTGGCTTTCTTTCCCAGTAAGCTTTGGAAGACAGGTTCTTTTTTCACTACTATATAGAGATAGATTCCCAATAGCAAGGTGTCCGGTAAGACACGTATCCATTGATTTTGAATCGGAATAAGCAGACTGATCCCCCATAATGCAACGCTCAGTCCCATATACATCAGGATGCGGGTTAGTTGGTATGGCACTTTGTAATACTTCTGTCCGATAATGTAGGACGCGACCATCATTGCACCGTAACAGGTAAATGTAGCCCAGGCAGAGCCCATATAACCCAGGATAGGAATCAGCGTAAAGTTAAGTGCCAGTGTAACGATGGCGCCAAAGATAGAGAGAATGGCTCCGAAGCGTGTGTTATCGGTTAGTTTATACCAGATAGATAGATTGTAGAAAATTCCAAGGAACATATTGGCCAGCAAGAGGATCGGAACCACCTGCAGTCCGCTCCAGTATTTAGAGCCTACCATGTATTTTACTATGTTGATATAGAGCATCACCGCCAGGAAGATAAGAGAGCAGACAATGACAAAATATTTCATCACATCGGCATAAATATCTCTGGAATCCGACTCTTTGGCATGAGCGAAGAAGAAGGGTTCGGCTGCATATTTGAAGCCCTGAACAACAATGGTCATAAAAATGGATATTTTGTAACAAGCCGAATAGATACCCACTTGTGTAGAGGCAATATCGATTGGAGACAACCATTTCAGCAGGATACGGTCAAAGGTTTCGTTGATATTGCCCGCCAACCCGAAGATCAGCAACGGCAGGGCATAAGCCATCATCTTCTTCCATAACACACGGTCAAAAGGGATGTGCTTGTGGGGCAAAACAATGTACAATGACAGTAAGGTAAGTGCTGAAGAGATCAGGTTGGCAATAAAAATGTAGCCCACACCGACTGCCGGATTATAAACCAGAGGTAAAAAGGCGGTCAGTATGCCATGATTTTGCATGTATGGAAAGAGATACAGGAATATGATGTTGAACAGAAAGCAGGAGCCAACATTCAACATTTTAAGCATTGCAAAAAGTTTAGGTCGATTGAGTGCCCGTAACTTGGCAAAAGGAATTGTAGTAACGGCATCGATGGCAATCAGGAATGAGAACCAGACAATGTATTCGCTGTGATCGGGATAGCGGATGTGTACGGCAATCGGTTTGGCAAATATATTTATTAGTAACACAAACACGATGGCACAAAATACCAAAGATTTAAGCGCTGTTCCATAAACGGAGTCGTTATTTTCTGATTTCTTGTCGTAAAAACGGAAGAATGCCGTTTCCATCCCAAAGGTAAGTATCACAATCAAAAATGCGACATAGGCATACATTTCCCCTACGACACCATATTCTTTTGGTGCAAAAATCGTGGTCTGGATAGGAACCAGTAAATAAATAACCAGTCGTGATAAGACATTACTTCCACCGTAGAATACGGTCTGTCCTGCTAATTTCTTTAAATTTCCCATAGTGTGTATTTGGCCTGCAAAGATAGGCAACAATTTTATTTATTCCGGTTTTGATGCGAAACAACCATGAGTGTCAATATCCTTTTACTCTGTTGCGGAAGGTAATACTGATGGTTATTTATCGGTCTGAAATAGCATTGGGTAAATCTGCTGTTTCTTTTTTGCATAACACAAAAAAATCTGTTGAGTAAGCGATGTGAGCGCTTTCTCAACAGATTCCATGATTTAAGGCAGGTCTTTTATTAATGCCGTCAGCCGGCAGATTATCTCATTCCATACAGCTTCATTCTGAAATTCTTCACCTTCATCCCCACTTTGGTTACGGCATTAAATCCGGTACAAAGTTCCAGGTTCTTATTTTTCAGATACTCTTCGATGCCTATTACATCGTGAACCGTCAGCGAGTTCCACTGGTTAGGCAGGAAGCGTGCTTCGGACATGTAGTGCATGTCCTTGTTGGTCCAGAAGAGTTCTTTGGTCGTTTCAGCCGATGGTTTTGATGCCAGCATGAAACAGAACTCGGGAACATTAATACTGTCCTTCTCCGAGGTAAAGCAATCAAAGTCAGCCTCTACATACAAATGTTTGTACATCGGGGGAACCGCGATATTTTTAGTGAATGCTGAAAAATCAACAGGCGTTACAAAGTCATGTTCCTGCGGGATATTTATATTTCCGAGCAATACCCTGTTTTTCTGCGAAGTGTTATCGGGCAGAATGTGGTTATTCTCATACACCCAGTTGTTTACGGCAATGAAGTTATCGCGCAGGTGATTGATCTTCTGTTTCATTGCAGGGTTGGTGCACTCCACCTCCGACATATCCGGATTGATTTTGAACATGCGGTTTCCGCGCATGAAATAATCTTTAAACATGTACGACTCCATCACACGGCTGTAGGTCATGAACGAAATCTGGTGGATGTTGCGGAATTTTGTTGCCGTATCCATTACGCCATTCATCCAGTGTACCTGTTTCGGAATGTTCTTGAGATTGTATTGTTTAGCCAGAAAGCCCAACAGGGTAGGCGTGATATTATTATGACAGTTGATGGATTCAAAACGGTGAGGTTTCTTCAGCATCGGCGAATAAATCATAAACGGCACCCGGTAATCGTCAATGTCGTTGTTTGCGGGCACTGAACCGTGGTGGTGGTCGCCCGTAACGATAAAGATGGTGTTTTTGTAATCGGGACGGCGGCTGTATTTGCGGAAGAAATCGCGCAAAGCATCGTCGGCAAACATGACGCAACTCATCACCTGACGGTTCTTGTGAAGAGCCAGTTTGGTCTCTTTGTCAAGCGGCAGATTCTTTACTTTCTTATCAAACAGTTTCATGTACCGGGGTTGCGAGTCGAACAGGAACGGCGCATGCGTAGTGGCCGTCATATAGACATTCAGGTAAGGCTTTCTCTTCAACGAATCGAGCACCTCAAAGCTGCGGTTAAACACCGCATCGTCAGGATAACCCATTGACCAACCGCCTTCGCCTTCGGCCATCATTTTGTACTTTTTGCCAAAGTTGCGTAATACATAGTCTGTTTTCTGCATCCGGATAAATCCTCCCATGTTGTCATAATCCAATTGATAGCCCACCATGAAATAGGAATAATAACCGTTTTGTTTCAATATGGAAATCAGCGATTCGTGATCGGGCATGATGCTGTTGTTGGAGAAACCGCGATTACCAAAAGGCAGCGATGCCAATGTGGCCGGAAAGACACCGAAAGTAGCCGTGGCGTTGCTCAGGTGATTGTCCCAGCAAAGACTACGTTTGGAGAGTTCGTCCAGAAACGGCGTGAAGCTGGTCAATGGAGCATTGCGACCGCTAAAAGTGCGTGAAAGGCTTTCTACCACCACCATTACAATATTCGGGCGCTCTTTGCCCAGGTTGAAGTAAGGGCTCAGCACATCCACATCTTTGTTTTCGTGCATGAGCGGATAGCTTTTATCGGTAAACTTAAACGGGCGGTTAGCCTGGAAATAGGCAAATTCCCCCTGCATCTCTTTCACCGACGCATTGTGATGTTTGCGTAAATCACTGAAGTATTTAATCGCATCGGCTGTCCAGTAACTGGCTTTGTTACAGGTCAGGTAATATTGAGCAGTCTGCTCGAAACTGGAAGAAGATGGGACGATAAAACTGATCAGTAACAGGGGGGCGAGGATGAAAAACAACATCACCCGTTGTACAGTACGATTAAACGCAATGCGACGGAAAATGAACCGGTAAGCCCCGAAGTATAAAAGAGTCAACAGGATAAACGGAAGAAAAGAGATGGGTTTGCCTGCATAAGTTTTCACTGTGATAATCTGCTCGGCAGAGTCACGGGTGAAAAACTCGTGGTCAAACGGAACGGAACGATCTATAAATACGTAAAGCAAGGCAATGCAGCAGATAATAAAGGCAACGTTTAAAACATGCATCACTATTCCGGCTGCCCGTTTACTGAGGTATGATGTTAAAAACCAGAATAGTAAAACAATGCTACTGAAAACACCCCAGGTAAGGTAATCGTACCAAAGTCCATTTATTTCGGATAGCAAAACATGTTTGGTGGAAAAAAATTTCAACGATGCGTCAAAATATTCGTAACCTCTGATTGCGATTAAGCAGATTAACAACGAAAGGGAATAATGAAGGAAATGGGATTTGTGTTTCTCTGTAAACATCTCTTTTAATGGTTTAGCGAATACAAAGGTAAAGTTTTTTGAGCAGTTATAAATGAATAAAGCCGTTTCATAGATAGAGACGGCGTTAAAGATATTGTAGTCTGCGATTGTATCGGGGCAAATCAGCAATAAAACTGGATTATAAAAGAATCATATTCAATAAAATCGGGCAACCATCAGTGATTGGAGAGGTGGTAGCAGGAATCATTTTGGGTCCTTCCATCCTGGGAATGAGGTTTCCGGGGTACACTGAATTCCTGTTACGCAACAGAAGTTATCGTGGCGCCTTTTTTGCAGGAGTGATTATGCCTTCGAAGTTTAGCTTTCGCAAAATACTCATCGAGAAGGTAGAATATGTGGCGCTGGGGCTAATGCTGCCCTTGTTCTTCTATTGAGGCTTTTCAAATCCATACTTGAGTCCGCTCCGAAAACGAAGTTTTTCGGAAATTCGTGAAATATCAATATTGCAAATGCTTGTTATTTAGCATTTTGGAATTATTTAATTCGTGTATTCGTGGCAAGAAAGACTTTTCGGAGCAGACTCATACTTAACCTTTCAGAACCCCTACTTAAGCCTTCAGAACGTTCACTGAAGCTTTCAGAACCCTTACTTAAGTCTTCAGAATGTTCACTGAAGCCTTCAGAACCCTTACTTAAGCCTTCAGAATGATCACTGAAGCTTTCAGAACCCTTACTGAAGCCTTCAGAATGTTCACTGAAGCTTTCAGAACCCTTATTTAAGTCTTCAGAACGTTCACTGAAGGTAGTGTTCAGGTGTGTTCAGGTAGTGTTCACGCAACTGTGTCGGTAGTGTTCACGCAACTGTGTCTAAGATTATTTTTCGGAGGAGAGGAAGCTTTCAGAACCCTTACTTAAGTCTTCAGAATGTTCACTGAAGCCTTTCGAAGGGTAGTGATGAGGGTAAGATGCTATCTGAGATGCAATTACTATTTATCATCAAAATAGATACTTCCGCCTATAAATTCCCGGAGGATCGAGTTGAAGGGAACTTTCGAGACATCCAGAGGCTTGAAGAAGGTCAACAGATTCAACAATCGCTCTTTGGTATCAAAAAACGGACTTACATTTATTGAATTGCTTGGGTATTCAAGGCTATTCTACTATAACAATTAAATAAATGGTTTTGCTATCCGGCTTTGCATGGTAAGATTTGTTGTTTTGGTAAATGCCTCTCAGACTATTAAAACTCAAAAGGATTGAATGAAAATATCCTGCTTTTTTCCTTGTTTATCAGGATTAAAGCAGGATATTTTATGGGGGATACCGGATTTAGTACTTCATCCGTTTCGTATTGACAAAAAGCGTATTAATTCTTTACCGGCCTAATTTCGTAAGTCACGCCCGGTTGCGTGCTGAAAGTATTGAGGAAATATTTACCGTCAATAGATTGTTTTGAAGTAACACCGGAGATTTCCACGGGGATGTCGGTCCGGATTGTGCATGGATTGCCTTTTACCGATTTCACGGTCGCTTTTGCGAGCTTATGATTACTCCATGAGATATTCACCTCAAAGTTGCCGCGGGCTTTCAGTCCGGTAATTTCTCCTTCAGGCCATGCTTTAGGCAATGCAGGTAACAGATGTATTTCGCCCAAATGACTCTGTAACAACATCTCGGAAATACCGGCAGTAGCAGCAAAGTTACCGTCAATCTGGAAAGGCGGGTGTGCATCGAAGAAATTCGGATAAGTTCCACCTGTACCGCCCTTCGTCGGGTCAACATAATTCAGGATCTCGCGAATCATCTTGTAGGCATGGTCACCATCGAGCAGGCGGGCTGCAAAGTTGATTTTCCAGCCTTTACTCCAACCTGTCCCACCATCACCGCGCAACTCGAATGTGCGGTTAGCTGCCTGAGCCAGCTCCGGTGTTTTGAGCGGACTGATGTCGCGTCCCGGATGCAATCCGAACAGATGCGAGGTATGGCGATGGTGCGGATCTTCCTCCTGGTAGTCACGCATCCATTCCTGTAATTGTCCGCGTGAACCGATTCTGTACGGCAGCAATTTGTTGCGTTTCGCTATCACCTGCTGACGGAAATCTTTATCCATATTCAATGTCTCTGACGCTTCAATCACATTGGTGAACAGGTCGCGGATAATCTCAATATCCATGTAGGAGCCTTCCGTCATGGAATATTTTTCATTTTTACCGGTTACAAAAACATTTTCAGGCGAATTGGAGGGCGAAGTAATCAGGTAGCCGTCTTTCTCTACCAGCCAGTCAAAGCAGAAGAGTGCCGCCTCTTTCATTACCGGATATGCTTCTTTGCGCAGGAACTCTTTATCGCCGGTAAACGCGTAATGTTCCCACAGATGCTGGCTCAGCCAGTTGGCGCCCATATACCAGTTTGCCCATTGCGGGTCTCCATCGCCTTTGTTGCCAACCGGATTGGTCATTCCCCAGATATCGGAGTTGTGATGAGCAACCCATCCGCGGGCTTTGTAAAACTCTTTCGCTGTCTCTTTTCCGTTTACCGAGAGATTCTGAATCCATTTGAGCAGCGGCGTGTGCATTTCCGACAGGTTGGTTACTTCGGCAGGCCAGTAGTTCATCTCGGTATTGATATTGATGGTATAGTTTGAACTCCATGGCGCACGGAACTCCTTGTTCCAGATGCCCTGCAGGTTGGCAGGCGTACCACCGGGGCGCGAACTTGATATCAGCAAATAGCGTCCGTATTGATAAAACAACTGCTCCAGTCCCGGATCGTAGTTGCCATACGAATAGAGTTTCAAGCGAAAGTCAGATGGTAGTATGTCGTTGACCCGATTGTTTGTGGTGTCGGTCAGTGTTAATGATACGCGGTCAAAGTATTTTTTATAATCGGAAATGTGGCGGGTTTTTAAATCGTCGTATGATTTGGCAAGCGCAGATTTCAGTTGGCGTTGCGCAATTGCTTTTTCGTCTTTTCCCTGGGTGTCGGGGTATTTAAACATTCCGTTATAGCTGGTGGCAGCTGCCAGATAAAGGGTCACTGCATTGGCATCTTTTACATGAATGCCTTCATTGTCAGCCGAGACGTTGCCTGCTTCGGGAACCGCCTTCAGAATGGTTTGGAAACGCATGCCTGTATGTCCGAGAGAGTCTTTTTGCAAAAGAGGGTTCCTGCCGGGCTTGTTGTAATAGCTTGGGTCGAGGCGTATTGGAGCCGTCCCGCTCAATATTAACTGGTCATTTCCGGATGAAACAATTTTACTTTCAATGCGACTCTTCAGTTTCAGGTCCAGGCTAATCATTTCCGGTTTGCTGGCAGTGATGCGGATAATAAGCACACTGTCGGCTGCTGTACTAAAGACTTCGCGGGTATATTGTACTCCCTTTATTTCGAAACGGGTAGTGGCTGTTGCATTGCTCAGATTCAGGTCGCGATAATAGTTATTAGCGGAACCTCCTGATGCAAAACTTTGTTTGATTTCCAAATCGCCCATCGGCAGAAAGCATTCGGAAAAGTACCCCTGCATCTTCCGGCAAAGAGCTGTCGCAGTTTTATAATCTTCTTTCGCCAATGCGTCACGGATGGGTTGCAGGTATTTCGGTGCATCAGGATTGATGTTTTTCTTTTGCGGCCCGCCCGACCAGAGTGTTCCTTCGTTGAGTTGAATCAGTTCGTCTTCAACGCCGCCGAATATCATGGCGCCAATACGGCCATTGCCAACAGGCAGGGCTTCCACCCACTCTTTGGCTGGCTTTTCATACCAGAGTCTCAGATTGTTTTGGGCAAATGCCACGGAAGAGACCGCCAAACAAAACAGGACGGTCACACGTGTTTTTAAGTTCATAGCATAGATGTGTTTTTTGTGTGATAGAAAGATGGGTAAAGTTATTTCAGAACCACGAAAAAATAAGCGCAAATGTCAATTTTCTCTATGCAAAGGTTTGCGCTGTGGGTATTGCACGGTGTGTTTGGTTGGTTTTGTTACTTCTGTTACTTCTGTTCCTGATTAATTATGATGCAATATTTTCGTTAGCAGGAAAAGTCTTTCACATTCAACGTTATTGTCCAAAACTCTTTCGATATTCACTTGGCGTTTTTCCCACCATTTTCTTGAATAACCGGTTGAAATAGGAGACGTTTTCAAATGAAAGCGTATAGGCGATGTCTTTCATGGTCTGGTTTTTAACAACCATAAGGAGTTGAGCTTTCTCAATCTTCTTCCGGTTGATATAATCTATCGGAGTCTGCCGGAGCTCTTGGCGAAACAGCCGGATAAAGTGATCTTCCGACAGGCAGCAGATAGAAGCCAGTTGCCTGACCGTGATTTTCTGGTCTATATTTTCACGAATAAACCGTAGTGTTTTGATAATCCGGCTGTCTTGTGATAGGTTGAGGGGAATGGCTGTTGTAAAGAACCGGGCCAGTAGCTGTCTGATAATTCCATCCGTTTCCAGTTGTGCATGCAGAGACTGATGTCTGTTTTCGGCGATGCTCTGATACAGATTATCCGAATCATTATAAGAATCAGGATCATAACGTTTCAATTCACGACCGGGATTAATGTCAAGCAACCGTTGGATCAATGTCGCATCCAGCGGGTGAGAGCTGGTCTCCACCGGAAATTGCATCTGGTCAAACCAACTGATGTTTTTCGTGAGATCCTCATATACATGCACATAGTAGAGAGAAAACTCACCGTCACAATGATCGCTGTGTGTGGTAAATGGCGGAATCAGGTAAAGATGTCCGGGGGTAAGTCTGTATTTCTTCCCCGAAATATTCAGTTCTGCATTTCCCTCATTAACCAGGTAAAGCCTGAAGAACGGACTGTTGATGTTGTCCCAGTTCCAGTCGGCAAAATGTCTGGCAAAACCAACATTCAGCAGGATCATATTAAAATCATCGGGTGTCTTCATGGGTATGAGTATCGGAATAATACTTGTGTAAACAATCTCAAAGGTATTGAAATACCTGATATTCTGAAATATTAAGAGGATATAATGTCGGAATAGTAGTATAATCTTATCGGGATTGTGCAAACACTCTGGTTGATTCGGATACTATCTTTGCACTTTAGTCAAATCAGTTATAATTAATTTGTCATGAAACTACACACAAAAAGCCTTATTCTATTATTCTCGCTTTTTTCTCTGGGGCACCTGACTTCATTGGCTCAGGATGCTAATGAACCTATGGCCACCGGGAAATTTCAGCCGACTTGGGAATCTCTGGGACAATACAAAGTACCTGCATGGTTTCGCAATGCCAAATTCGGGATATGGGCACACTGGGGCCCGCAGTGCGAACCCGAAGAAGGCGACTGGTACGCGCGTGCCATGTATAATGAGGGCAGTCGCGAATACAAGGCTCATCTGGCCAAATACGGACACCCTTCTGAATTTGGATTCAAAGATGTATGCAATGCGTGGAAAGCCGATCAATGGGATCCGGAGACTCTGGTAAAGCTTTACAAGAAAGCAGGAGCCCGATATTTCTTTGCAATGGCCAACCACCACGACAATTTCGATATGTGGGACAGCAAATATCAGCCCTGGAACTCGGTTGCCATTGGCCCGAAGAAGAATATCATCGACGGCTGGGCAAAAGCGGCACGTAAGAACGGACTCTACTTTGGCGCAAGTATCCACGCATCTCATGCCTGGACCTGGTATGAAACTGCCCAACGCTCCGATAAGGAAGGTCCTAAAGCCGGAGTTCCTTATGATGGTAAACTGACCAAAGCCGATGGGAAGGGTAAATGGTGGGACGGACTCGACCCGCAGGATTTGTACGCGCAAAACCATCCTTTGAGCAAAGGCAGTGATAATATTGGTTCTATTCACGGACAATGGGAGTGGGGTAATGGCGCTTCAGTGCCTTCAGCCGCTTATTGCAACAAGTTCTACGACCGCACTGTTGATTTGATCAACAAGTACAATCCCGATTTGCTCTATTTTGACGATACGGCTTTGCCTCTCTGGCCGGTAAGTAATGCGGGACTAAAGATTGCTGCCCATTTTTACAACCATAATATGCAGACTCACAATGGCAATCAGAACGGAGTTATCTTTGGTAAAATACTGACTCCAGAACAGAAAAAAGCCATCGTATGGGATGTGGAGCGTGGTGCACCGGATAAGATACAGGAACTTCCCTGGCAGACCTGTACCTGCATAGGCGAATGGCACTATCGTCGTTCGGTCTATGATCAGAACCGTTACAAATCAGCTAAGACCGTGATTCAGATGTTGGCGGATATCGTGAGTAAAAACGGTAACCTGTTGCTCAATATCCCTGTTCGTGGCAATGGAACCATCGACGATAAGGAGGTGAAAGTGGTGGAAGAGATCGGCCAATGGATGGCGGTCAACAGTGAAGGGATTTATGACACACGTCCCTGGAAGATTTTCGGCGAGGGTCCCTCTGCTGACAATTCTAATCCGATCAATGCGCAGGGCTTTAACGAAGGCCGGGTAAAGTATTCGGCAAAAGATATTCGCTTTACCACTAAAAACGGAGCACTTTATGCCATCGTATTGAGTTGGCCTGAAGATGGTAAGGTGGTGATCAAATCTTTGTCGAAAAACAACCCGTTACATCCGGATAAAATAAAATCAGTAGAGCTGCTCGGAAGCGGCAAAGTCCGATATACAAGAGATGAAGAAGGTTTGGCCGTTACGCTTCCGGCTCAAAAGGGCAACGATATCGCGGTGGTTTTGAAGATCAGATGATCTCGTTGATTCATTATTTGCAATTTCAAACGGTTTTAAGATAAAAAGAGGGTGTCCTAAGAGAAAATATTTGGACATCCTCTTTTTCATGAAATGCATAGTGCTGTTATCTTCCCGTGGCTTGTAGATACTTCAATTTCTTACACATATAGTCGGTACAGGCATCCACGTAACGATCTTTGGACTGCTGGAGGCTTGCCTGAGCCGAGAGCAGATCGGACAAAGAAACAGTGCCCGCCTTGTAACTATCAGCATTAAGACGATGATTCTCGGTCGCCTGGTCAACAGCCACCTGTGCGATACCGATTTGCTTGTAACCCTCTTTCATATCCTGCCAGGTCTGCTGTATCTGGAGCAGCATCTGCTCATTGGCATTGGTCTGATTATTTATAGCGATCTGCTCATCCAGTTTTCGCTTCTTTATAGCATGCGAACCGCCCCACCAGTCGGAAACCGGCACCTTCAGCGAAGCAAAAGCAATACCGTAATGACGTTCATAGCCCAGCATATTTTCCGTGGCATAAGAGACGCCTACTCCGGCTTCGGGGAGTAATTCCCCCTGCTTGATACGGACCTGGAGGCGCGATGCTTCGACGCTCTTCTGTAAAAGCCGGGATTCCGTACGGTGAGCTACTGCCTCCTGCGGATTGACAGCATAGGTCTCGGGAGATGAAATGAGCCGGAAGTCCGATTCGGCATAATCGATCTCCAAGGTGGAGTCGTAAGGCATACCGGCATACTGACAAAGAGCCATTTTGCAAATGCGGATCCCGTTTTCCACTTTCAGTCGGCTGCCGGACAGCTCATTGCGTTTCAGTTTCACATTCAGCACATCATTCATCGGTGAAACGCCCGCTTTGTAAGCCAGATCGACATCCTTCTGCAGATTCTGCAACAGCAGTTCCACCTGGTTGATGGTCTTCAGCTTTTCCTCCAGCGAAACGATCTGCCAGAAGTATTGCTCCGTCTGAAGAGTCACCTCATTGACCGATAGCGCCGTGGATAGCTTTTGGGCTTCCACTCCTATATTCGCCAACTTATTGCCATTGACAATGCGCCCTCCGGCAAAAAGTGGCTGCGTGGCCGAGACCATCGCAACGCTCCCGTTTTTCAGCATCGCAATATTGGCATCAGGGAAGTAGGCAAACTGCGTAGCCGTAGCCAGATTGGCCGGATTACCATCGTACACCGGAAGATTTCCTCCTTTGATAGTCATCTCCATCAGGGCTTTGGAGCTGGAAAAGGTATTGGTCGAGGCACTTACCGATGGGAAATATTTGGTAAAAGCCTCTTTCTTTGTCTGCTCAGCCGCCTGAACCGATAAGGCCCCGTTGCGAATGGCCACATTGTTTTTCAGCGCCTGTTCCTTACACCGTTCAAGAGTTATTTTCTGGGAAAATACCGTTCCCGCAAAGCTTCCCGTCATCAGGAAGCAGATCATATATCTTGTGAGTTGTCTCATTTTCATGTCCTATTTTCTTAGAATTAAAGCGTCGCATTTACGGAATATTCCCCAGTAAACTAACGGAAGTACAGTCACAATAAAAAACATCGATCCCAGTGTGCCGAAGAAAATCACAGTACCCATCGGAGCCCACAGGGCACTCTTACTGATGATCATGGGGACCACTCCCATAGATGCCGCTGCCGAAGTAAGGAAGATCGGTCTCATCCGTCGTTTACCAGCCTCAAAGGCCGCATCCTTAGCCGTCAGTTTGTGTTTAAGGCGAATCTCTTCTGCATAATCGAACATAATGATCCCATTGCGCACGATAATCCCCATCAGACTTACAAAACCCAGTATGGCCGTCATCCCCAGCTCGGTGTTCATCACCATCAGTCCGATGGCTGCTCCAAACAGACTTAGGACGGTAGATCCCAGTACGATTAGCGCCATATTGATCTTTTTGAAATGAAAAACCAGAATCATAAAGATCACGAAGATGGCGATGATCAATCCGCCTGCAATCTGCGGCTTAGCCTCTTCATCCGCCTCATGAGCGCCTCCGTAGTTTTTCTCCACAGAAGCCGGCAACGAGATCTGATCCACAGTCGCCTGTACTTTTTTGAAAATTTCGCCTGTATTATACCCCCGCTTCACCTCGGCTTGCACAGAAAGTGTGCGGACTCCATTACGGCGAACGATCTGCCCGTCTGTCCAGTCGGGGCGAATCTTTGCCACCTGGCGCAGAGGAACTGACACCATCGGATTGATCGAAGTGATATGTTCGTTTCCAATATCGGAAAACTTCGGTTCATTGTCCTTCCAGTCGGCTTTCAGCTTGACTGCAACAGGATAATCGCCTTCCCAGAGTGTGGTAATGGGGAGTCCGTTGAAGCGGATGGCCAGATTGCCAGCGATGAGCGAACGGGTAAGTCCGAGACGGTTGGCCTCCACATTGTCAATATCGACCTCAGCCCCCGGAAGCATCTGTTCGTAATTGGTACGGATGTAAACAAGTTCATTGATTTTGCGCAACTGGCGGATCACCGAATCGGCAGAGCTTTTGAGCTGTGCTATATTATCGCCGGATAGTCGTACCTCAATCGGAGCGCTTACCGCCTGAAAGTCCATCTGCTTAAATTTCACATAAGCTTTCGGATAGTGATAAGCATAGGCATTGGTGTATTTATCCAGAAGTTCCTCTGTGCTTTCTTCCGATGAAGTATTGACAATAAACTGAGCATAGTTCTTGCCGGGAAGATTCGGCGCATAAGTAGTATGGAAACGGGGCGAACTGGTTCCCACAAACTTCGTAATCGCAGTCACCTCCGACTCTTTGCGTAATGTTTTTTCGAGATCATTGCAAATGGAAACGGTTTGCTGAAGGGAGCTTCCCTGCGGCAGATAAATCTCTACGGCAAACTGATCCCGTTCGGCTACCGGCCAAAGCCGCTGTTTGCTTTGCGAAATAACCAGTCCACCTATTACTACGCACAAGGCCGAAATCATCAATGTTACCCGGGGATGGCGAAATACCAACGCAAGCAACTGATCATACAATGCCTGTATTTTATCGAGAAAGCTAGGTTTGTCGCTACCCTTTTCTTTTTTCAACTGAATAAATCCCTTACGGATAAACAGGTACTGCATGTACGGAATGAGCAACATGGCCACTGCCAGCGAGACAAAGAGCGTGATCAGGATGGTCCATGGGAAAAACAGGACG
Organism: Parabacteroides sp. FAFU027; assembly: GCF_022808675.1. Lineage (NCBI taxonomy): Bacteria > Pseudomonadati > Bacteroidota > Bacteroidia > Bacteroidales > Tannerellaceae > Parabacteroides > Parabacteroides sp. FAFU027. The sequence goes on along the minus strand of NZ_JAKZKV010000013.1, from coordinate 15,504 downwards.
AAGTCGTTCATTTGTCCGCTCATCGTAATCAGAAATGGAAAGAAGGTGATGCTAATGGCCAGTGTGGCAGAGAAGATCGCCTTGAAATATTCCCGCGCACTGCTGATGGCGGCATACCAGCGTGACATCCCGTGATCGAGTTTTTCCATATAACTGTCCACGATCACAATGGAGTTGTCCACAATCATTCCGAGTACCACGATCAGGGCTGCCAGTGTTACCGTATTCAGCTCAATGCCAAAAGCAAACATAATTCCCATGGAGATAAACACGCTGATCGGGATGGTAGTCGCCGCTACTGTAGCCACACGCAACGGCAACAAGGCAATCGTAACCAGAATCACCGCCAGAATCGCAATCCCCATTTCCCGAAGGAAATTATTGACAGAGGTGTTAACCACCTTAGGCTGATCGGCAATTCGCTTCATTGTAACACTTTGCGGCAATTCCGCCTGGAACTTCTTCAATACCTCATCCACCTCTTTGCCATATGCGATAATATTATTCCCCTGCTGCATCTCCATCGAGAGGATCAGGCATTTATTGCCATTGGTCTCAACGTAACTATCTGGATTGGGGTATCCACGAACGATACGGGCAACATCTTTCAACCGGATCAGATTACCCTTCGGATCGGAATAAACTATCTGATTGGCAATATCCTGCTCTTTCCGGTACGTATCGGGAATGTGTATCGGAGCCACCAGCTGACTGTTATCGACCGATCCGCTCACCGATGTTATCCCATGCGAATAAAAATTAGCAAACAACGAAGAAGAGCTAATACCGTAGGCAGCAAGCTTCTCTTTATCAAGATAAATACTAATTTGCTCACGCTGCAAACCGTAATGACGCAGATTTGACACGGACTTGATCCGACGTAGGCGACTTTCGAGCTCATCCAGATAGTTTTCAAGTTGATGATAGGTTTTATCTTTCGATTCAAGAGAAATCAGTAACGCAGAAGTATCGCCAAAATCATCATTGGCGATCAATGCCAGAACACCTGACGGCAGTTCCGCCCGAAACTGGGACAGGCCGTGCTTGAATTTAGACCAGAATTCATCCTTATCCTTTACATTATCATTGAGTTCTACATACACATACACGATGCCGTCGCGTGACTGGGAATAGGTCTTTTCCTTTTTTATTTCCTTATAACTGAAGAGAAAACGTTCCAGCGGCTTGGCCAATTGCTCCTCAACCTCAGCCGAGGTAGCGCCGGGATATACCCCCACCACCAAACCCTGACGAATGGTAAACGACGGGAACTCCTGCTTCGGCATTTTGATCAGGGCAAATACCCCGAATATCAGGAGTATGGCAGTAATCAGCAATACGATCTGACGGTGCCGCATAGCCAGTTCGACTACGCTTATTTTAGCTCTGCTCATAATGCCTTGATTTTGCTATCGTCACCAATTTTTTGCCAACCCTCTACGATCACCTGATCGCCCGGACGCAGACCGTCCGTGACTGTTACTCCATTATCGGTGAGTTCGCCGGTCTCTATCATTTGACGCTCGGCCTTTCCGTTCCGGGCCAGCCATACATATTTCTGACCACTGTCACTCACCTGTATCGCCTGATTGGGCAATACCAATCCTGCGGCCTTAGCTTCTGTATCCAACAGCACCTTACAGACCATGCCCGGCATCAGTTGAGGATCGGCTTGATTAATTCTGATTTTCACATCGTAGGTATGCGACAGGGGATTGGCCACGACACCTTTCAGGTCAATAACACCGCCGAAAGAACGATTATCCAGGGCTGCTATCGTGATCTGAGCCTTTTGGCCGATACGAGTCATGGCAATTTCATTCTCAGGAACTGTCACTTTCACCTTCAGCTGTCCCATCTGCAACAGCGTCAGAACCGACTGTGACGGCATTACATTCATGCCCGGTTCGATTGACCTTTCACCGATCACTCCATCAAAAGGTGCATAGAGGCAGGCATCTTTAAGATTCTTGCGGGCAATGCTTTCGGATGACCGGGCTTTCTCCAGATTAGTCTGCATCTCTATGTATTTGATATCAGGCAGACTATTGTTGTCATGCAACAGGGTCAGCCTTTTGTTGGCATCCTCTGCCTGACGAAGCATGGCTACCGCAGCATCATGCGCACTCTTCAGAGAACTCTTATCCAGGATGGCCAGCAACTGGCCTTTGCGCACCCGTTGTCCCTCGCTCACCAACACCCGCTGCACATTGCCGGCTACTTCGAAGCTAAGCGCCGAAGCCGACGACTCTTCCACCGTACCGACGTAATCTTTTACACCCGATGCGTCCGTCTGCTGCACCTGCTGAGTTTTCACCGTCACCACCTCGCTGGTGATTGTTGTTTCACTTTTTGATTTGCTGCAACTGACCAGCGCTACTATCCCCAGCGTGGTCAGCACACATTTCAAGACTCTTCTCTTTGACATACTATTTTAGTTGATTTATTTAGTACTTACAAATACGTTGCAAATTTGGCGTTCCATCCGTCATTACAAAAGGTCTTGCAGGCTGCATTTATGGTCTATTTTTCGCTTTTTACGCCATTTGGAATACCAACAACACTATTTATTTGTAAATTTATCCACTCAACACAGAATATATGGATGACTCATTAATGAGGTTCTGCGATTTTCTGGAATCGCATCCTACCGACTTTATTACAGACGGGTTGGTCCTTTCGGATAACCTCCGGACCATACCCTTCCCCTACTACCCGAGCCGGACTGATTGCATTGCATTTGCCTTATGCGTAGAGGGAAGCGCCGAGATCGAGATTAACCTCAATTATTATAAAATTATCCCCAATACGGTGTGCGTCATTTTACCGGATCATCTGATCAGGGTGATTAGCATGAGTGAGGATATTTCCCTGCGTTTCTTTGCAATCTCGGAAAGCTTTATGAATTCAATTCAACTGAATCTGAGGGCTGACTTTTCCATCTATCTTTTTCTCAGAGATCATCCGGTAGTCAATATGGCAGAGGATGAAAAGGAATTGATCCTTCAGTACTATGAAATGATCCATTCCAAGAAATATATCGAAAATCCCGTTACGCGTGAGTTTGTGGTAAATAATCTGTTTCTGGCCATGCTCTACGAAATGATGGCTCTTGTTCAGTCCAGGTATTTACCATCAGGCATCCGGAAATCCCACAAAGAAGAGATCTTCGCCACCTTCAAGATGCTGATATTCGAACACTTCCGGGAAGAACGCGGACTCAACTTCTATGCCGATAAATTATGCCTTACTCCTAAATATCTTTCGACTTTATGTAAATCACTAACCGGTAAAACAGCAGCCGAATGGATCGAAGATGTGGTCATACTCGAAGCTAAGGCTTTACTGAAAACACCGGGCATGAATATTCAGATCGTATCAGACAGGCTCAACTTCCCCGATCAGTCTTTTTTCGGAAAATACTTTAAGCGACTGACCGGGATAACTCCGGGAGAATACAAGGTTACGTAAAAGGACAGAAGTAAATAAGCAATAATTAATTAACCTTTTATTGTAGGGGACTGGATGTTGGCGTAATTTTGCACCCTGAAAATAAAAAGGGATTGTTGATGAAGAAGAGTTTGTTGCCGCTGGCGTTGGGGACCTTTGGCTTGGGGATTTCGGAGTTTGTCATGATGGGGATTTTACCCTTTGTAGCCAGAGATCTGGGTGTCTCAATACCTGAAGCCGGTCATTTGATTTCTGCGTATGCTCTTGGTGTAAGTGTCGGTGCGCCAGTCATGCTCCTTGGCGCCAGAAAGTTTCCGCTTAAGAAAGTTCTCTTTTTGCTCATTTTTATATATGCGTTGGGAAATACCTTAACCGGCTTATCGGGTAGTTATTCGATGATGCTGGCCATGCGTTTTGTCTCCGGGTTGCCTCACGGGGCATTCTTTGGGGTCGGATCTATCGTTGCTAGGCGCATTGCACAAGAAGGAAAAAGCGCTCAAGCTTTGGCTTTTATGATTTCCGGTATGACAGTCGCCAACCTGCCTGGGTGTACCTCTGGGGGCTTATATAACCAATCATTTTACGTGGCGAATCATCTTTTACGGGACAGGCGCCTGGGGTGTTATTAATCTTTTGGCACTGGTGAAATTTCTACCTTCACAGTCTCCGGTTCCGGATACAGGACTCAAAGGTCAGTTTCGTTTTATGAAGAATATCGAGCCCTGGCTGATACTGATTGCCACGGGATTAGGCAGTGGCGGTGTTTTTTGCTATTATAGCTACATCGCTCCGTTGATGACCGGACTATCCGGATTTTCAGCAGGAGATATGACCTGGATTATGGTTTTGAGCGGTTGCAGCATGGTGGTGGGTAATCTGATAGGTGGTAGATTATCCGATCGTTTCAGAAGTTCGGCTGTTGCCAGTATAGGCTATGCCATCGCAGGATTGGCATTAATGATGATATTCTTTTATGCCACTCATTCCATGGTTTCACTTTCCATGATGTGTATTTCTTCGTTTTGCCTGTTTGGAGTTTCGTCAGCGGTTCAGCTGTTGATATTGCAAAATGCACAAGGTGGTGAAATGATGGGAGCCGCATTTATCCAGATTGCCTTTAATATGGGGAATGCATTGGGCGCTTACAGTGGCGGCCTTCCTATCGATGCCGGGATGAGTGTGAATTATTCTGCCATTATTGGCACCGCTTTTTTATTTGTCGCCGCGCTCTCTGTTTTTGTTTTTATGCGAAAACAGCAAATGGAAGAGCGACTGGAATATGCAACCGTCTGAATGCTTATTTTATAATTAATAAAGTGCCCTTCGAACGTTTATAGGCACTGAAAAATGGTCGGGAGGTTGACTCCCTCGCATTTTTCAGCGCCTCCAATACATTTTTCAGCACCGCTCTCGCGTTTTTCAGTGCCTCCATTGCATTTCGGAGTGCCGCTGTCCCATTTTACAGTGCTTCTCTCGCATTTTTCAGTGACTCCCAAGCGCTTTTCAGTGCCGATGGCTCATTTTTTAGTGCCGCAGAACGTTTTTCAGGCATTTTGGGGCACTTTAAGCCACTCTCTTATGTGTAGGCTTTTAAAACTCGAATTTCTCCATCTTCATGTTGGCAAATTCATTGAGTACAGCAATATTCTTGATGAAATGTGCGCTTTTAGCATGTTTGTTAAGTGTTTCGCTATCTTTCCACGTTTCGCAAAACATCAAGACATTAGGACGTGTGGCACTTTCAAAAATGTCGTATGCAATACAACCTTCTTCCTGAATTGATAAAGCAGTCAGTTCTTTCGCAGCTTCCAATACTTTGGTACGGTTTGCCTCTTCTACCGAGATAAATACATTAAGTCGAATCATAATAATTATAATTGGGGATGAATGAGTGCAAATGTAACTTTATTTCTTCCATCCGACAAGCTGATGTGGCAAGCGATCAGCGGCTTTATGCCGCTTGACGCGTAATATGTGCAGATTGTCTACATCAAATGCAGTGGACATGACTGATGTGGTAGCACACTGGTTTTAACCCTGTACAAAGTTTATTCCTCCCGAAACACAATTCCAATACCTTCCTCTTCCAGTAACCTGATGGACTTTGAGCAGATATTACGGGTGCAAATCAGTGATACCTTCACATCTACAGATGTGTTTTTGATTTGTCGGGCTGTTTCGATTATTTTCTCCGCATCCTTACGGATAATCCGGCTTTTGATCAGTCTGACGATACCCAGATGTTGCTCGCCCAATGCTTCGAGCTTTATGCGGGAGGGTAGGTTGTAGTGTGATGGAGTTGTGTTCATGATGATGTAATTTATGGGTCGGATTTTACCCTGCGAGAAAGCTATAAAAGCGATTCTTCCGTTTTAGTCAGGAAGTCATTAACCGCTTTCTTTATATCAATCCCGGAACGTTCTGCCAGGACAATCAGCCACCAGATGTTTTCCCCGAGTTTGTGCTCCAGCTCAGCCTGTGCGTTTTCTTTCGGCCAGCGACCCTGTTGCGACATAATGTTGCGTCCAACCAATCCAGCGTCGGTAAGGAATGCCAGGGCATCTTCCTCTATCGTCCACTCGCTACCGTGATATTGCACTTCCTGTTGGTGATATTGTTTCCGCAGTTCCAGTGAACGACGGATGATTTCTTCAAAGTCGGTTTTATTCATTGGGTGTTTTGTTAATATACTCATTGTAAATGATATCGGGGTCTTGCTGTGTCAGATACCTGAAATGAATTCTGATTTGTCCGTTTCCCTTTTCTAATTCGCTGAGTTTTGTATCCCCATTTATCGAAAGATATTTAGGGTCCCTCCATTGTTGTGCAACAACTGCAATTTCCTTTTTGAGGTTAATGACCAACCAGGTCGCTTTTCCTCCTTGTATTTGTGCGAGATATCCCTTATTCTTGATTTTTTGCAACAACTTCGCCAGTGTAGTATCCCTTTTTAGTTCGAAAATTGTCTTGTGTGACTCACAATCATCGCCCATACAAACGCTATCACGGTTGATTTGTATTGAAATAAGATCTTTGGATATTCTTTTGTTTGGAAAAAGCAGTTGTCTGAGTTTCATCAAATTCGATTTTCGAGATAATTTATTTTTGAATTCGACAGCTACTAGCTGTATTTGTTCTATACAAGGGTTGCTATTTTGCTTGATTCGTCGCACACATGTCAGCGTTAAAACAACAGAACCATCTACAACTCCCCCCGTTCAAACTTCCCGATCATCTCCCCCGCAATACTCACTGCAGAAGGATAATCCGGTAGATTATCCCGGGAGAACCACGCAGCTTCGGCAATTTCGTGTTCGTCGATCACGATTGGTTGATTTTCATCCGCTTCGGCGGTAAAGCCCACCATCATCGAGCCCGATAGGGGCCAGGGCTGACTTTTGTAGTAACGGATATTCTTCACATCCAGACCGATCTCTTCCTTCACCTCGCGGATAACAGTCTCTTCCAGTGTTTCGCCCACATCGGCATATCCGGCAATCAGGGCATATCTGCCCGCGACGAAATTGACGTTGCGGGCCAGCAGGATTTTATCTCCGCAGGTGATGGCAACGATGATAGCCGGTGATATTTTTGGGAAAAAGAGCGCTTTACATTCCGGACACTGTAGGGCACGTTCGTCAGCCTTATGTATCGTCTTGTGACCACACCGGCCACAAAATCGATGCTCTGCATACCAATTGCGCAGGTGATACCCCACTAAGCCGGTAAACGCCATCTCTTTACGGCTGGCTGTCCGGAAGAAGCTGATTTCATGGAAAGTAACCGAAGTGTCATCGGTTTTGGGCTTGTCCCATACCAGAAAGCAGGATACATCGTTGAGGGAAAAAAGAAAAGTGGAATGGGTAGAGTCTGATAAGTTGGGGAAATCTTTCTTTCTGGGGATTTCCAGTTCGTCACCGTTGGTTTTGAGTAACAAGGTGTTGTCTTTGTAATGAAGGATAAGGTCCTGATCATTCATCACTTCGCCCGGTTGGTAATGATTGTCGAACCGGTGGGGGAATATGTCTTGTATCATACTATTCGCTGAATTAACACAAGTGGTTACACCTGCGAGGTTTAATGATGCGAAGGTAGGAAAAAAGCCCTGAGAAGAGGTGATGTTCCTACCTTTTCCTTTCTATGAATGTAAGGAAAACCTAAACTTTTATTCAACCCAGGAGTGTCGTATTCCCCAAACAAAATCTAAAAAATAAAAACCGAAATCGGTTCACAACTGCTCTTTTATACAAATAAACTATCTTCACCATCGAAGTTAAAACAGCACACAAACAATTATAAACTCCATGAAACTATTAAAACTAACATTGCTTTCGGCGTTCGTCGTCAGCGTATGGACTGTCAATGCGCAAAAGTTGAAGAAAAACCAGTTCAACAATCCTTTGGTAGAGCAACGGGCAGATCCCTTTATGACCAAAGCGGCCGATGGCACCTATTACTTTATCGCAACTGTACCCGAGTATGATCGTATTGAGATACGTAAATCCAAAACGATCAATGGTATCAAAACGGCTCAGCCGGTAGTGATCTGGCGTAAGCATGACAAAGGCCCTATGGGTAACCACATCTGGGCGCCCGAACTGCACCGTATTGATGGAAAATGGTATGTCTATTTTGCCGCAGGCTCAGCAGAGAACAAGTGGTCCATTCACAAATATGCCTTGTCAAATCCTTCGGAAGACCCGACTAAAGGAGAGTGGAAAGAGGAAGGACAGATTGTGAGTAAAAAGGATATTTTCTCCCTCGATGCCACCACTTTCTCTCATAAAGGCCAACGCTACATGATCTGGGTAGACAGAGCCTCTGCCAACGGAGACAACACTGGCCTCTTTATCGCAAAAATGACCAGCCCGACAACGCTCGATGATAAACAGGTGGTGATCACGCAGCCTGATTATGAGTGGGAAATGCACAAATACAAAGTGAACGAAGGTCCTGCAGTCCTGGTTCGCAACGGAAAGGTGTTCGTTGCATTCTCGGCGAGCGCGACAGATGCTACTTACTGCATCGGTCTGCTTTGGGCTGAAGAAGGTGCAGACCTTCTGGACCCGGCTTCCTGGCACAAATTGGATAAACCGGTTTTCTTTACCAATGAAAAGCTTAAACGTTTCGGCCCGGGTCATAACAGCTTCACCGTGGCAGAGGATGGCAAAACCGATGTGATGATTTACCATGCCCGTGATTACAAGGAGATCAAAGGTGAATCATTATACGATCCAAATCGTCATACCCGCGCCAGAGTGTTGAGATGGATTAAGGACGGCATGCCTGATTTTGGTCAGGATCTGGATGACAATGAAATGGCACTGAAGCAAACTGTAAAAACGAAGAAATAATAGCTTTTCCGCTTTTATCTACAAATAATAAAAACAGGTTGTCTCATTCAATTGAGGTAACCTGTTTTTGTTATTGACTACCATATAATCCTAAAATGCAGTAGGCATGACTGATTTTGTAGCACACGGGTTTTAACCCTGTGCGAAAAAGACGTTAGTTCGGAACTGACATTTTGCTACTCACACTTTCTCAAAAAAGCGTCTTTTACGGGGATTGATCCTCTACGGACACTCTAGGGATGCTCCAGGGATCCTCTAAGGATGCTCTAAGAAGAGGGTGGGAGACCAGGATAGGTGAATTTTCTTTCAAAATAGACCAAATCGCTTTGATTTAATGTCAAAATGAGAATCAGATGAAAAAGGAATTTTCCGTTAATTTCATATTTGACATTTTGTTACTTCAATATATTGAAAATACCAGCTTTTTCCCACCTCTGATGCTCCACGTATCCTCCACGTATGGTCCACGTATGCTCTACCTATGCTCCAGGTATTTGTTGAAATGCCCAAATAAGAAGATTTACTTACCAGAATAATGGAAAAGGCCTCATAAGCTGTCAAAAAGATATTTGCTCAAATCGCAGTTTTCGAGCCTTATACACACGGACATATTCATCTTCTTGTTTGTTCTTCTGCAAACAAAGGAGTACTTTTGTGTGTTTATTGTGGAATCGCATAATCAGGCGATTAAATTTCCCAGATGACCGGGGTTTTCAAAAACAATTTTCATATAGAAAATCCGTGTTGCGCAGCATCCGTGTCATCTGTGTGCCAATTACTAACACACTCAGATTAACATAGGTAACAAACAAACTCATGATTCAAAAAACTCCCATTCAGGCTGTACTTGAAAAACGTATCCTCGTGCTCGACGGAGCTATGGGAACGATGATTCAACGCTACAAGCTAACCGAACAAGATTACCGGGGTACATTGGTGAGCGATGACCGCACCTACAAAGGCAATAACGACATGCTTTGTATCACCAAGCCGGAGGTAATCCGTGAGATCCACGCCCAGTATCTGGCGGGTGGAGCTGACATTATCGAAACCAACACCTTCAATGCAAACTCCGTTTCGATGGAGGATTACGGCATGCAGTCGTATGTCCGCGAGATGAACCTGGCGGCGGCTAAACTGGCTATTGAGGTGGCGAACGAGTTTACTCAACAGAATCCCGACAAACCCCGTTACGTGGCGGGTGCGGTGGGTCCGACCAACAAGACCTGCTCGATGTCGCCCGACGTAAACAACCCTGCTTACCGCGCCCTGTCGTTCGATCAACTGAGCGATTGTTATCAGGAGCAGATGGAGGCGTTGATTGACGGGGGAGTGGATGCTTTCCTGATTGAAACGATCTTCGATACATTGAATGCCAAAGCGGCGCTTTTTGCTGCTGAAAAGGCGATGGCGGTGAAAGGTAAAAAGCTGCCGATTATGCTTTCGGTAACGCTTTCCGACAAAGGCGGACGTACCTTGTCGGGCCAGACTATGGGCGCTTTCCTGGCCTCTGTGGAACATGCTGATATTCTTTCCGTGGGACTAAACTGTTCTTTCGGAGCACGCGATATGAAGCCTTTCGTAAAAGAGTTGGGCGAAATTTCCCCATACTACATCAGTGCCTATCCGAATGCCGGATTGCCTAACCGTTTCGGAGAATACGATGAAACACCGGATGTGATGGCGGTTCAGATTAAGGAGTATTTCGATGAAAACCTGGTCAACATCATTGGAGGTTGTTGTGGTACTACACCTGACCACATTGCTACTTACAGCGCAATGCTGCATGGTGCAGAGCCTCACAAACGTTCTCCAAAAACAGAACACATGCGTCTGTCGGGTCTCGAACTGCTGGAGGTTAAACCGGAAATGAACTTCATCAACGTAGGTGAACGTTGTAACGTGGCCGGTTCCCGCAAATTCCTCCGTCTGATTAAGGAAGGTCAATACGAAGAAGCGCTCTCTATTGCCCGTAAGCAGGTGGAAGACGGTGCTCAGATCATCGACGTGAACATGGACGAGGGTATGCTCGATGGTGTGAAAGAAATGACCACTTTCCTCAATCTGCTGGCTTCTGAACCGGAAATCTACCGCGTGCCTGTGATGATTGACTCGTCTAAATGGGAGGTAATCGAAGCGGGTCTTAAATGCCTTCAGGGAAAATGTGTGGTGAACTCCATCAGTCTGAAAGAAGGCGAAGAGCAATTCCTTGAATATGCTACAAAACTGAATCAATACGGAGCCGCTACGGTGGTGATGGCTTTTGACGAAAAAGGACAAGCCGATACTTTCGAGCGCCGCAAAGAGATTTGCTCACGCGCTTACCGCCTGTTGGTAGATAAAGTAGGCTTCAATCCGAATAATATCATCTTCGACCCGAACGTGCTGGCAGTAGCCACCGGTATCGAAGAACATGCGACTTACGGTCTTGACTTTATCAAAGCGACCGAATGGATCAAGCAAAACCTGCTGGGTGCGAAAGTGAGCGGTGGACTGAGTAACCTGTCGTTCTCATTCCGCGGTAACAACTACATCCGTGAGGCGATGCACTCGGTGTTCCTCTACCACGCCATCAAGGTGGGTATGGACATGGCGATTGTCAATCCATCTGAAGCGGTAACCTATGAAGATATTCCGAAAGATGTACTGGAGCGTATCGAAGATGTTATCTTCAACCGTCGTCCGGATGCCACCGAACGCCTCATCGAAACTGCCGAATCGGTCAAAGCGATGGCTACCGGTGAGAAGGAAACCGTAGTGGACGAGTGGCGTACCTATCCGTTGGAAGACCGTCTGGTACACGCTTTGCAAAAAGGTATCGGCGACTACATGGAAGAGGACTTGGCAGAAGCGATGCAGGTGTACCCGCGTGCCCTTGATATTATCGACCAACCGTTGATGAAAGGGATGAACAAGGTGGGAGAGCTTTTTGGTGAAGGTAAAATGTTCCTGCCTCAGGTGGTGAAGACTGCCCGCACCATGAAGAAAGCGGTATCTATCCTTCAACCTGCCATCGAAGCGGAAAAACAAGCCGGAGCATCCTCTAAAGCCGGTCTGGTACTTCTGGCTACAGTAAAAGGTGACGTTCACGATATCGGTAAAAATATCGTTGGCGTGGTATTGTCCTGCAACAACTACGAAGTGGTTGACCTGGGCGTAATGACCCCACTCGAAGAGATTATCCGTGTCGCTAAAGAAATCAAGCCTGACTTTATCGGTTTGAGCGGATTGATTACTCCGTCACTGGACGAAATGTGCAAGGTAGCTAAAGCGATGGAGGAAGAAGGCTTTGAAATGCCATTGCTAATCGGTGGCGCTACCACTTCTAAAATCCATACGGCGGTAAAAATCGCTCCGAACTACAGCGCACCGGTCATTTACTCGAAAGATGCATCGCAAACTCCGGGTAAACTGGCGCAGTGGATGAATCATGATACGCGTGATGCGTTCGTGAAGCAGCTGAATGAAGAGTATGATATGCTTCGCAATAGCATCGTAATGGAGAAAAAGACGATTTCTTACGAAGAGGCTAAAGCGAAAGCGCTCAAACCGGATTTCATCAACCATACTCCTGAAAAACCAAATGTGATGGGACGTCAGGTGATTAATATCCCTGTAAAGGAGCTGCTACCGTATATCCACTGGAAATTCTTCTTTGGAGCATGGCGTCTGGGGGGTAAGTTTGCTGAAGTGGCTGACCTGCACGGTTGCGATTCTTGTCGTGCCAACTGGTTGGTTTCTTTCCCGGTGGAAGACCGTCCGAAGGCATCGGAGGCTATGCAGCTTTACAAAGATGCACTTCGTATGCTCGATATGCTTTGTGCCGATGAATATGCTTTTGTAAGTGCGGTGTTTGGCTTGTACGAAGCCAATGCAGAACATAATAAGATTTACATTAAAACAGATAAAGGCGATTATACCTTCCCGGTAATCCGTCAGCAAGAGGTAGGCGACAATGCAAATTACCTTGCACTTTCTGACTTCCTGGCTCCGGTATCGTCAGGGGTAACTGACTATGTGGGTGGTTTTGCCGTAACGGTAGGGCCGGTGATTGAAGGCTACATCGAGAAGTTCAAAAAAGAGGGAGACGACTACAAAGCGATGTTGCTGCAATTCCTTTCGGACCGTCTGGCTGAAGGAGGAACCGAGTACCTGCACCAGAAAATCCGCAAGGAGTACTGGGGTTATGCTGCCGATGAGACGCTTGATATCGAAGAGTTATTCAAGGTACACTTCCGCGGTATCCGTCCTGCCGTTGGTTATCCGTCCTTGCCTGACCAGTCTGTCAACTTCAAACTGAACGAAATCCTCGACATGAGCGAAGTGGGCATACGCATGACAGAAAACGGTGCGATGTCTCCGTCTGCTACCGTAAGCGGTTTGCTCTTTGCTCACCCTGAATCACGCTACTTCAATATTGGCCGTATCGGTGAAGACCAATTGGCTGATTATGCAGCCCTCACCGGCCGCACTATGGAAGAGGTGAAGCATTGGTTGAGATTCTGATTTATTTTATTCACCGGGTGACTCGGAGTCACCCGGTGAATTGCAAATACACTAAGTGATAATGTAAACAGCTCCGAGTCATTCTGATTCGGGGCTGTTGTACTTTATGTATGACAACACTTCTTTATTCTTTAATGAACATTTTCATAACTATACCTTCCTGAGTCTCAATGTGTAAAAAGTATATTCCTGTAGGAAGTGAACTAATATTGATAGAATTATTATGAACTGATTCAGTAGTAACTAATTCTCCATTTAAGTTTGTTATTCTTGTAGTAACTTCGGTTGTTAATCCTTTTATGTATATATAGTTAGATGCAGGATTGGGGTAAATGGAAATGAATTTGGAATTAACCTCCTTTACTGCGCTGGTAGATTGTTTGAAGAAATAATAAGTGCCACTAACATCATTGAAAAAAATCGTATAAGTTCCGGCTGTATAAGGAATATTAGCACCATCTTGACTTCCGATGCCATATGGGAAATCTGCACATCCCCAGTTGGTTGACCAGTCATTATTAGCTCTAAATTTTACACCTTGATCTACGATGCAGTTGGATGCAAATGTGTAGTTTGTATACCAGACATGGTTATACAAAGGTCCAACCGGATTCATCGTTACCTCATTCATCCAATTCGACATATCTCCAATTAGTCCAATTGTAGAATACCAAGTTGGGATATATGAGGTTAATTGTTTTATACTAAGTGTGTTGGATATGGAGTTTAATGTTATTATATACAGCCCATCAGCAGGTACTTGGAAATTTGAAGATAGAAGATAGTTATGAATAGGATTATTTATTCCTGGAATTCCATCGTTTCCCCATTGCTCTAACCAATCAAGATTACCTCCAATCAATTTGAACTGATTCGTAGAAAGAAAATATCCGGTATATGTAAATATGCCATTCCCATTTGCATCATATTGATTTCCGGTTACTATACTCATTGGATAATAGGAGGCTCCCAGTCCCTTAGATGAATTATTCCATTTTCCGTCTCCCATCCCTATAATATAGTAGAATTTGGGTGTTATCTCTTTGTAAGAGTACATTTGAGTTGAGAATCGTGATAAGAAAATGCTCCCATTAATGTCAGAACAGTCTGCTATCATTTTTCCGGAAATGTTATCTTTTAAGAAAATACAATCAGCAAATTGCATTTGTCCCCAACAATCAGATCCATTATTAGTGGCAATAAAACCTATCACTTTTCCTTTCCTGGTAAAAACATGACCGAAATATGACGATGGTGAAGTTATTTTTCCTGTATTATCAATTGATATATAGAAATTTCCAGAATAATCAGAGTTACTGATAGAACCACTCCAATATCCAGCCAGAGTTCCGATATCAGGAATTTTTACCATATACGCTAGTTCTTCTCCACTAAAACCTGATATTGAGTCCAGCGTGAAAAATTGCCCTGTATTTGTGTACAAGGAATTGTCTACTGTCAGATTTATTGTGACTTGTCCAGAGGGAGTAACGGTATATGTTCCGACATTCGTTCCATTATTAACTATATTGTATCCGCCGAATTCGGTTATTATTCCCTTTTCATCAAAGATCATGTAAATTTCTTCTTCCGAACTGCTTGAAGCCGGAATGTACCATGCTCCAGCTAAAGATGCATTGGAATATTCCGCAAATAAATTTGCACTAAATAATAGCGCAATTAATACTGTCAATAGCGAAAATCTTGTTTTCATGATAAAGCTGTCAGAGTTTACCGTGCTGACTCCGCACTTAATAGTTCTGGTTTAGGTCAATAAATAGAATCAAATTGAAAAGATAATTAGTAAATTAAGTTCTGGTTTAGGTTGTCTTAGTCGTGCAGTCGGAAAAGGTCAACAAAAAATCTCATTTCTGCTGTGTGCTATTTAGAATCTCTCATTCATATTATATAAACAAATGAGTCGGAATAAATACAAAGACATTTGATGAGTTTAACTTAATATTGATTTGTGGTCATTTTGATAATGCGAAACATGGGAATCTTTAGAACAGTGGTATTACAGACGGCCTCATGTAAGTCTAGTAGAATAGCTTTAGTGACCTATTTCACTAGTGTCCCATAAAAATTGGGACGAATTAAAAATCAAATAAATTTGGCTCATTAAGCCTAAAACGCTCTTTGTCATTTTGAAATTTAGTTTTGTCGAAGAGGTCTCGAAGATGAGTTTTATCAG